>DAVZJH010000088.1:0-7604 GCA_052272885.1 Anaerovibrio sp.
TATATGATATTCATGGATTTTTAAAGTAAAAAATGAATTGTGTTCATATTTTTTTGCATATACCCTTCTACTTTGTGTATTCATTGCCCCCTCCTGCTTTTACGCACAAAAAAACCTTTATCCAAATGGATAAAGGTTTAAGCTCAATGGTGACCCAGGAGGGACTCGAACCCCCGACCCTTTGATTCGTAGTCAAATACTCTAATCCAGCTGAGCTACTGAGTCATAACGTCAATCTCTCAATCAACATTATTATATTATCACATTACTAATATCCTGTCAACTCTTTTTCTGTAATCCTTAGATTTCTGCCTTGCTAACACCGTCAGGTACAAGGGCAGAACTCATCTGCACCCACACCTTATCCTCCTCGCTGCAGGAGTAAAGCTTCTGATGCTCTGCTGGCACTGGCTGATTTTCCTCTACCTGGCTAATATCCAGCTGGAGACGATTCCTGGCATCCCGACGGAAGGAATACTCACCTCTAGTAGACAGCCATTCATTCACCATTTCCAGATTCATAAAGGAAGCCGCCTTGTTATAGGACTTGTACTCCTCGGTAGCCGCCGCAGCAGCCTGCTTTATATCACTATAAGCACCTAGCAGAAAAAAATCCACACTTTTTTCTGTGGTTACTAATTTGGTAACTACATAAGACACAAAAACACCACCAATTTATAGTCCCATAAAGGGCTAGACTGATTAATTTACTTCTTCCAGGAGAAGCGGGACTTCTTCACATGAGAATTTTCCCACACCATAATAGCCTCCAGCACAGAGCCAGAAATACAACGGCTCTTAGCTGATATAGTTGTGCAGTTGGCTGGCTGTGTGCTAGGATCTATTTCCGCAATCTTCAAGCCTGTACGCACTGGACACCCATCATGCAAAAGACCTCTCAATACTCCCTCCACAGGAGCTTTAATTTCAAAGACATTGCCACCATCCATATTAAGCTTGGCTATAACCTCATCCTTCTTCACAATATAAGACAGGGGATGTCCAGCCTCCAGATAACCATCACAAGGAGCATTAATGGAGTGGGAAGCCCGCATCAACGCCCGCAGCTCCACGGTTTCTTTCTCTGGCAGGGCTTGTCCTTCATAAATAATCCGGCCAAGATTATGACCTCTGGTAGTTTCAATAACACAGTTTACATCCCGGCCAGCCACAAAGCCAGGGCCAATAGCCACTGTGAAATCTGCCATATCCATATAGGTTCCCATATTCCGCTTGGCATAAATAGCATCTATCAGGATTATTGGCTTTAGCTTCTGAAGGCAATCCGCCTCTGGGTCTATCATAATCACGATCTGACCGTTTTTCAGCATTTTCTCTGCATCATGGAGAGAGTCCGCCCGGGTACATATGGTACGCTCCACCTTCTTTTCCCCATCATAAACAGCCTCAGCAAAAACAATATCCCGACGTATAGCAGAGGGAGCAGCCTTCTCCAGCATCAATACCTGAAAACCAGTATTATGTAGACGATGGGCAATACCTGTGGCCAGCTCGCCACCACCACGAATTACTACAAGCTTTTTCATACAGAAATCACTCCTACAATATTTCCTTCACACATACCGGAGGCTCCGGCTAGCATAACAGCCATATCAGCTATCCTCATATACACGAACTCTCAGCCTTAGGCCTCGTTCATCACATAACTTCTGACAAAGGTCAATCTCCGCCTGATTCTCCACCTTTTCCACCACAGTAAGCACCACATGAGGCACGTATTTCTTGCAGTCCACAGCAAATTTTAGCATGGCATCAAAGGAAGGCAGGCCATATTGAGCATGAGTCAGCTCCAAATACCGCTGGGCATTGGAAGCGTTCAGGCTAATGGATATAATATCTAAAAGGCCCTGAAAATCCTTGGCTGTATCCCGTCCATAAAGCAAATCAGACAAGCCATTGGTATTTAACCGGGTTGGTATCTCTGGATGAATCTTTTTTACATAGGCCATCAGCTCCAACAGTACCTCCAGCCGCATGGTAGGCTCACCAAAGCCACAGAAAACAATTTCCTTGACTATATCCCAAGGCAGCTTGTCCAGCTCTGCCTTTACTTCCTCAGCTGTTGGCTCCTGCTTCAGCCACAAACTGCTTTCCTCTGCCATATGCTTCATAGTCCGCAGGCAGAAGCTGCAGCTGCAATTACAGCGATTGGTAATATTCACATAGATGCCTCTTTTGCCCTGAGGCTGTTCCTTTAGGCTATCCTCTACCCGGACATAGCGTCCGCCCTCATGTACTGCATATACCAACATATCAGCTCAACTCCGTTAAATATTCTTCAAAGGCCAAACCATAATTCCAAGGCAAATCCAGCTCCACAGTATAGCCCAGCACCTTGGTAATAAACTCAGCCGCCTTATTTACTGCCACAGACAGGCTCTCTCCCTTAATCAGACTAGCTGCCACAATGGCAGCAAAGGCATCTCCCGTACCAGAGCGATCCCCGCCAATTTTTGGCTGACTGACAATGGACTGGCAGCCATTTTTCTCATAGACAAAATTCAAAACCTTGCCTTCAGCATGAAGCCCCGTAATAACCACCTGCTCCGGACCTTTATCCGCTAAAGCCTTGGCTAACTTAGCCAGCTCCTCCTCCCTAATATCCCCATTTTCTGGATATTCCATATCCAAAAGCTGACAGGCCTCTGTAAGATTTGGGGTAAGCAAATCTGCGTGAGCCAAAAGCCGCTTCATTTCATGACATATTTCCGGGGTATAGGAGGAATACAGCTTGCCATAATCTCCCATTACCGGGTCCACCATAACCTTGGTAAGGGGCGTTTTAAACCGCTGAATAAATTCTTCCACAATATTTATCTGAGCTACAGAGCCCAAAAAACCTGTGCAGATACCATCAAATTCCAGACCATTAACCGCCCAGTTTTCCATATAAGGCACCATACGCTCTGTATAATCATCTATATAATGCTGAGGAAATCCCGTATGCACTGACAAAATAGCTGTAGGCAGGGGACATGCCTGTATCTTCATAGCCGAAATCAAGGGCAGCTCCACCGCAATGGAACAGCGGCCAAAGCCAGTCATATCGTTGATTAGGGCAATTCTTTTCTGTCTTTTCATCGTCAAACTCTCTTTTTATTTAATTCTGGTAAGCTTCGGACGCTGGCCTGGCATCAATCGCATAGGCTTTTGCCGGTTTGCCAGATTGTGCTCCGTCAGCTTTTCAATTTTCCGCTTCTTCGCCAAGCTATAACGGTTAATATTCACCAATATTCCCAAAGCCGCCATACTAACCAGCAAGGAACTGCCTCCGTAGCTGATAAAGGGCAGTGGAACACCAATGACAGGCAGAAAGCCTGACACCATAAACATATTAATAACAGCCTGCAGGCAAATCAGAATAACCAAACCGCCAGCCAAAACCTGACCATAGGCATCATAGGCATTTCTTGCAATTTTTGCGCCAAAAAATCCCAAAAGACCATATAGTATTATCAGGCCTGCCGCTAGCAAAAAGCCATTCTCCTGACAAAATACTGCAAAGGCAAAGTCTGTATGAGCCTCAGGCAAATAAGCATATTTGGCCAATCCCTCACCTAGTCCCATGCCCCAGAATCCACCAGAGCCAATGGCCGTAATAGACTGTACTGTCTGATAGCCCATACCCTGAGCATCTGCCCAAGGATCTAACATAACCTTTATTCGCTGCAAACGATAAGGCTGATATATACACAGGGCTGTCGCTGCCGCCACAACCAAAAAGATGAGATTCTTAATCTTGCCCATATCCAGACCAGCAACTATCAGCATCAAAAGAGGCACGCCTAAAATAATCATCATAGTGCCCATATCTGGCTCCAGCTCAACCAAGGCAGCCAAAACCACCAATATTCCATGCTGACTCTGTATCAGCTTAAATGCCTGTCTTTTTTGAATACAATAGGACAAATAATAGGCCTCAATCATCACACTGCATATCTTGGCAAATTCTGCTGGCTGAACAGAAAAGGAGCCTATATATATCCAACGCTTGGCACCATTTACTGCCGTACCAAACCCCAATACATACACAAGCATAGCTATAATAACCAATATTATAGGCCCTAGAATATTGCGCCACCTATGATAATCAACCCAATAGCAGAGGAAAAAACATAGGCCTCCCACACCCATAATCAGCAAATGCTTCAGCAAATAGAAATAGGGAGAACTACCCTCATCCTCGGCCATGACAAATGTGGCGCTAAAGATATTAACACTGCCTGCTATCAACAGCATAACCATAATCCAGATAACAGCCTCATGGTCATTACTCCAAATAGCCAATTTTCTAGGTATTGTTACCTTTCTCAAGCAAACACGACCTCACAGCGATTTATTTTCTCGCCAAATCCACTAAATTTTCTCTCATACTCTGTCATAATATTATCAGGACGGTTCTCACTATGAAGATCAAAGGATACATCATCCACCTGCAGGCCGGCCTCCTGGAACTGCTCCAAGGAGAAATCAAAGAGTGGCCTGTTATCAGTCTTAAAAATCAATTTACCTGGCTTTTTCAACAGCTTATCGTAGCGATGCAAGAAACCAATATGGGTAAGACGCCTCTTGGCATGTCTTGCCTTAGGCCAAGGATCGCAGAAATTAATGTAGAACTGATCTACCTCTGGCTGGTCAAAAATCGTTTCTATATTGTTAATATCAAAAACCAGCAGCTTAACATTAGTCAGTCCCAGCTCTCTAATCTTCTTAGCAGCAGAATACAATACATCCTGCTGAGCCTCAATGCCAATAAAATTCACCTCTGGATGCCGCAGAGCCAGCTGGCTGATGAAATCACCCTTGCCAGTGCCCAGTTCTACATACAAAGGAGCCTGACGGCCAAATACCTCATGCCAACGGCCCTTCTGCTCCTCTCCTGCTGGCTTATCCTTTGGAAATACAAAATCATCAAAATCATGAATTGCTTCATCAACCCAAGGTTTTCTTCTTAAACGCACAATAGCCTCCTAAATTCTCTACTTGTCAAAAATTGTCTTATCAAGACCAAACTTCTTTAAATATCTATATAATGTTACCCGGCTTACATTTAGCATATTAGCCAAACGGCTGATATTGCCTCCCGCCACAGACCAAAGCTGAACAAATACCTCCTTGTCCTCCTTCCAAGGACGGCCCTTACGGGCGCTGCAGGTAAAGTCCACATCATCAGGGCTAACCAAGGTACCAGAAGTATTGAAAAATACTGACTCCATAACATTCTGCAGCTGCTTAATATTTCCCGGCCAATCATAGGACAAAAGCTTTTCCACAGCCTCCGGCGTCAGCACCTTCACAGGCACCTGATGCATAGTCGCCAGCTCCTTTAGCATCTGGCTGGCTAAGGCCCCTATATCCTCCTTGCGGTTCCGCAAAGCCGGCAGTCTAATGGTATGGCCGGCAACAATATTCAAAAGCTCCTGAGGGAACTCCCCCCGCTCCACATAGCGTCTTAGCTCTCCATCACAAGCAGAAATAATCCGCACATTAATATGACGGCTGGTACGTTCCCCAACCCGTCTGGATTCCATAGTTACCAGCGTAGCAGCCAGAGTACGGGCCAAATCCATAGGCATTTTTTCAATATCATCAATAAACAAGGTGCCTCCGTCAGCCAGCTCCAGCTTCCCTGGATGGCTTACATCCTTGTTCACGCTGATGCCAAAAAGCTCCTGCTCCATAATATCCGGTGTGCTATCCCCGCATTGATAAATAATAAAAGGTCCCTGAGCCTGACGGCTGGCCTGATGAATACCATGAGCCATCCGCTGCTTGCCTGTACCTGCTTCC
The DNA here is from genome assembly GCA_052272885.1 of Anaerovibrio sp. Taxonomy (GTDB): domain Bacteria; phylum Bacillota; class Negativicutes; order Selenomonadales; family Selenomonadaceae; genus Anaerovibrio. The sequence goes on from DAVZJH010000088.1 coordinate 5,812, forward strand.
CCCAGCAGCAAGATATGCTTCTTGCTCTTAGCCACCCGCTGAGCCTTGGCCTTCACAGAGGCAAAAGCACTTTCCTCATCACATACCAGAGAGCTAAGGCTGTACTTGGCAGTAAAACCTGCAGCATGAGCCACCATAGTACGAAGATCTTCTATAGGCATGGAAACCGTCACAACACTTTTCACCTTGTCGTGAATATCCCTTTCCACAGGCACCACGGTAGTAATATCCTCATAGGTTTTGTGCTGGGTAATCCATGTTACCTCCTTGTTGTGGCTGGAAATCCCCTGCAGGCCCTTATAGATAGGTGTATGCTTATAATTTACCACCATATCCGTCAGCTTTATATCCAGATTCCGCAGCTCCTTACGGCCTACACCGATTTTTCGCAGCCGTTGCAACCCCAGCTTATTGGCATAGGATACATTGGAATCCTCCAAAACATGATATACTGCAAAGGGCACTACATCCAAGATCATTTCCAGAGCATTCAAGCGCTTTTGCTGCTGCAAATACTTCTCCATGCCGTATACCAAGGTTTTCATAAAGGCCATAACAGCCTCCTGAGGCATATTTTCGTAATGCATCCCCACCATAGTTATAATATAGCACATTTTATTGTCCACAAAAACAGGTGCCGAACAAGCATCGCTGTCATGGGATTCCCTTATCCACATTTCTGGGCCAAATACCCAAAAAGGAGTCTGCAGCTCGCAGGCCATGCTGACACTGCTGGTGCCTATCTGCTCCAGTCCAACCCGTACCCCTTCAATTTCGCCCGGAGTCATCTGATAGAAGGGCATGGAATAGCTTTTCAGTACCACACATTCATCGTCTAAAAGCAACAGACTAATATCATATTCCTTGAAAAAATCCCTTAGACCGGTAGTCAGATGCTTTAGATACATCATAGCATCCCTATGCAGTTTTTGTCTGGCGGCAAAGGTTTCAGGAGATAGGCGGCAATCAGTACAGATTCTATCTGTAGGAGGATTCACCTCTCGACTTTTTTGCCAGGAAGCTGCAATTTCCGGATTCACATTAGGATCAATCTGGCCTGTTTTCATATATAAATCATAATAGCCTTGCAGTTTTTCTCTATTTCTTGGGCCTCGTACCATGCAGCATCCTCTCCTTCATACCATTTATTCTATCATTAGCAGTTTTTTACTGCAAATTTATTTTGCCAAAACAGTTCTCTGCCCTGCAGCGATATATGTTATGGGCAAGTCCGATTGAAAATTGCAAATAACAATAGTATATGATACAATAGTATAGTGTTTTTAATATGAAAGGGACGGGGGTTCTCAAATGGCAACTCAATATAAGAAAATTCAGAACAAACTGCATCCAAAGGAAGCGGAGCAGGGCAAAACTGACCTGAAACCAAAAGCCAGCCGTGATGCACTGCTTTTGGTGCTGATTGCTGTAACATTAGTAATTTTGGCAGTAGGCTGGAACACGATGGATGATATTGGCCATGCTATGTATGGCTTCATGGTAACAGGTATGGTAATTGTTTATCTCAATCGCCGCCTTACCAATCTCTCCGAAAATATCCGCAAAAGCCTGATTGCCATCAGCTCAACTCTATTGTTAGGCTCCATTGTTATGCTAGGCTACAGCGTATATTTACAATTTTTTAAATAAGGAATTCCACAAAAATACGATGTTCAAACCGAACATCGTATTTTTTATATCTTTCATTGCTCTATATGCCATGTGAGTATTATGTCACAAATTCTGATTTGCCGAGTCGTCTCTCTCCTTAGAGTTGTAAATATAATTCGATA
>DAVZJH010000089.1:0-7373 GCA_052272885.1 Anaerovibrio sp.
CTCATAGCCGTTACCCAGGCTCCCAGCTTGCGGTTGCCAATAATATAGTCATCCATGCTATTAGTCTTGCGATAATAATAAATTCCTATGGCCATCATCAGGCCCAGATACAAGACAAATGCTATAATTACTGAGATATTATCCACGTGTTATGCCTCCTATAAAAAAATACAGATACAATTATATTAAAGAATGAAATTTTTTGCAAATGATATATGCAATGTATACATCATTTCCAAAATATTTGCCCCTGTGGCTGTAAAATGCTATGATGAACTAGCAGTATTTAAATTGAAAGGAGTACAGGTCATAGGCCATCGGCATTATGACCATGATTACCTATGGATATTATCAACAAAGCAAAGCATCATTTTCTTACCAAGGAATTTTTACTCTTTCTCATTATTGGCTGTATCAACACCTTTAATGGCACCTTTATAGCCTGGCTCTGTTCCTATCTCAGCCCCTATAACAATCTAAACTTTAATATTGGCTATATCATAGGCAACATCATCGCTTACTGGATGAACAGCTGGATTATTTTCCATGAGACTCTAAGCCTGCACAGATATGTAAAATTCTTCATTTCCTATATTCCAAACTACATTATTCAAAATGTAATCGTAATCATCTTCTACAATATGCTTTACTTCCCACCAGTATTCAGCTATCTGTTGGCGGCAGTGCTAGGCATACCTGTAACCTTCCTAATGGTAAAGATTTTTGCCTTTGGCCGCAAATAAATACCTGTCGCTATTTCAGCCACTAAAAAAACCTCTCATGAGCGGAGAGGCTTTTTTAGTGTGTATTATATTTAGGAGAGTTAGCTTTTTGGATTTTAGCTTTCCTCAAGCTCAAATATAATATACCACAATTGATAATCATTTTCAAGTATAATTTGAGAATTTTTCTCATTTTTTTACAACAGCCAAAAAGAACCCTATTTATTCCTTAGAAGCCGTGTTTCAAACATCCTCGTCCTTCGGCTTGCCTCTGGCAATAAGATAAAGAGGACGATGCTTAACCTCCTCAAAAACTCTGCCTAAATATTCGCCTAAAATTCCCAGCACCATCATCTGCATACCGCCGAAAAACAAAATGCAGGCAGTAATGGTAGCCCAGCCAGCCACCGCATCATTAAGGATAAATTTGGCAATCAGCACATGAATAATCATCAGCAGGCTGATAATACCGCAAAGAGTACCAATATACAATCCCAGACGTAAAGGAATAACAGAATAGGCCAACACCCCATCAATGGCAAAATTCAGCATCTTGCGAGGTGAGAACTTGGAAACACCAGCATACCGCTTAGGGGCCACAAATTCAATCTGCACCTGACGAAAGCCCATAGCTCCAATCATGCCACGGATAAATCTGGCATGCTCTCTATAACGGCGGAAGGCCTTTACTACCACCTTGTCCATGAGGCGGAAATCAGAGCCACCCTCCTGAATATGCACATTAGACAGCATATTCAGCACCTTGTAGTAATAATAGGAGGTGAGCTTCTTCATAGCAGAAACACCCTGAGTTGTTTTGCGAATGGTCTGTACCACCTCATAGCCTTCCTCCCACTTTTTCAGCAGGACAGGTATCAGCTCTGGTGGATGCTGCATATCACCATCCATAGTAATAACTGCATCTCCATCAGCATGATCCAGACCACAGGTAAGAGCCAGCTGATGTCCTGAGTTTCTGGCCAAAAAAATAGATTGTACTCGCTTATCCTTTTGTTCCAGAGAACGGAGAATTTCCCGGCTTCTATCCTTGGAACCATCATCTACAAACACTAATTCAAAATCATAAGGCAGTGGTGCCATGTTTTCACAAACACTTTCATAAAAGTGCTGGATATTATCCTCCTCGTTATACACAGGTACCACAATAGATATTAATTTCATTTATACACCAGTCTTTTCTTTTTTGCAATAAAATAACGCTATACATGGTATATATTATAGCGTTATCTTATTTAATTAACAAGTATTCTGTACATCCAGCCTTTTTAGCGAATACGCCGCTGACGGCAACGAGGCTGGCCCAATATTTCCGCTGATAAAATAGCCTGTGCCAGAGACAAATTCTCCAGCCCCATTAGCTTGCCACCCTGCTTGGCTTTTTCCTGTCCCCGCTGGGTATCCTCTTCAGCCATCTTCAATGTCTCAGCCTGAGCCAAATCCTTCTGCTGATATTTCTTTTCCAGATAGCTCTGATAAGGATTATGTACCTGCTCATATTCAGCTGGATGATGACTTCTATGCTTGCGAGGTAATTCTGGCTGAGGAATTGGCGCTGGTATAGGTTCAACCTCTGATGCAGGAGGCTTAATATCCGGCAGCTTCTGTCCCTTTGGAAAAGGCTTAGTTTTCATTTTAACCTTAGGCTTTTTCTTGTCCCCCAGATTACCCAATACGGTAATCAGGACAAAGATAATAAAGGGCAGAAGGTTTCCTAACTCGTCAAAGAAATCCATATTCTCACCAACTTACTTGATGGCTGGAGGTGTCAGCTGACTATCCCCAGTGCTTTTGCTAATGCTGTCCCGCATTTCTGTATCAGCCTGAATATTCTTCAGATTATAATAGTCCATAACCCCCATATTACCCTTGCGGAAGGCTTCTGCCATAGCATGAGGTACCTCTGCCTGTGCTTCCACCACCTTGGCCTCCATTTCCTGAGTATAGGCCTTCATTTCCTGCTCCTTGGCTACAGCCATAGCACGACGCTCCTCGGCCTTGGCCTGGGCAATACGCTTGTCTGCCTCAGCTTGATCTGTCTGCAGCTCCGCACCAATATTACGGCCTACATCCACATCGGCAATATCAATGGACAAAATCTCAAAGGCAGTACCTGCATCCAGGCCCTTGCCCAGCACAGTCTTGGAAATATCATCTGGGTTAGCCAGTACATCATTGTGACTGTCAGAGGAACCAACAGTGGTAACAATACCCTCACCAACACGGGCAATAATTGTAGGCTCTCCTGCACCGCCTACCAGACGGTCAATATTAGCACGAACAGTTACTCTTGCCTTAATCTTCAGCTCAATACCATTGCGAGCCACAGCAGAAACCACCGGAGTCTCAATAACCTTTGGATTGACGCTCATCTGCACTGCTTCCAGCACATCACGGCCAGCCAAATCTATAGCAGCAGAACGCTCAAAAGGCAGAGGAATCTGGGCTCTATGAGCCGCAATCAAAGCATCTACTACCTTGTCCACATTACCACCAGCCAGGAAGTGAGCCTCCAGCTGATTTACCTCCACATCAAGACCAGCCTTATTGGCCTTAATAAGAGGCAGAACAATCTTTGATGGTACTACCTGACGCATTCTCATACCCACCAAGGTAATAATATTCAGGGATACATTGGCTGCTCTAGCCGCAATCCACAATCTCAGGGGTACAAAATGCAAAAATAGGCTAATAAATACAATGGCCAGCAAAAACCAGAAAAATCCCATATCGCTTAACAAATCCAGCAATCCGTATTCTTCCATTCTCTTCATCCTTTCCTTTACCAACAACTATACCCATTACTCCGTTACAGGACGCACTACCACGCGATTACCTGTAACCTGAGTAACAACTACCTTGTGACCCTTGGTGATATAATCACCCTCAGAAATCACATCTATAGGATTATTATCTATAACGATGGTTCCGGCAGGACGCAGCTCACGGGTGACAATCCCCTGTCTGCCAACCAGATCCGGATGCTCTGGAGCACTGATATAACCTTCCTGGGTAGAGGTTTGCTCCCGCAGAATCATCCTATGCCATAGATTAGCCCAAAAGCCCATAGTGATTCCTCCCTTTCCAAAGTCTTTATCTATTATACCATGTTCGGGATTTTGTTGTATACAACAAAAAAGAGACTGCATATTGCAATCTCTACATCTCATATATGGTGGGCGCTAACGGGATCGAACCGCTGACATTCTGCTTGTAAGGCAGACGCTCTCCCAGCTGAGCTAAGCGCCCATATATAGGGGATTTCTCCCCGTTAAATCAAGATGGTGACGCGTACGGGATTCGAACCCGTGAAGCCGCCGTGAAAGGGCGGTGTCTTAACCACTTGACCAACGCGCCATTTGGCTCCTCGAGTAGGATTCGAACCTACGACAGCCTGATTAACAGTCAGGTGCTCTACCGGCTGAGCTATCGAGGAGTGTTATGTCACATGACGTCGACAAGTGTTATTATATGCTAAGCGGAAAAAAAATGCAAGCTTTTTTTGAAAAAATTTCAAAAAAATTTTTCATAGGCAAATCCAAGGCTAGCAGGTGCTAAGACTCCCCACCTTTAATGGATTTATTCTGCCATATTCATGCCTAATTACGCAAGCAAAAGGACAGGCCTATGTCCCTGGGATTAAGGGAAGTCCTGTCCTAGCGCTTTTCAGCTGAATCAATATAGGGAAAATCCAACTGAACATCAAATATATATTAATTTAAGGAAACAGCTAAAGAATAGCTTGCCGGGTATAGCTGCAATTACTCTGCAGCTTCTGCGGCACGACGCATAGCTGCGTTAGCCTTAATCTGTCTTTCTCTGTCCATACGGCTGCTGGAGAAGCGCTGGAATCTGCCCATAGACAGGAAGTATGCTCCCAAGCCAATGATGGAAACCACAGCGGCACACACATATACAGCCTCAAAGCCAAAGCCTGGCACCAGAGTACCCATGCAATATGGACCTACACCAATACCCAAATCCAACAGTACGAAGTAGGTAGAGGTGGCCACACCAATCTGACGGGATAGAGCGCAATGTACAGCCAGAGCATGGCAGGCAGCAGTAATACTGCCATAACCGCCACCCAGCAGCAGACCACCAGCCAACAGTACATAATCATTATCAGCAATAGCAATAGTTGCCATAGACAGTATCAGCAGTACCAGAGATGGATAAAGCACTACATTGCCACCCTTGTTGTCCAAGAGCCAGCCTGTCAAAGGACGACTCAGGAAAGAGGTAGCAGCAAAGGCAATAAAGAAAAGCTGTCCCCCCAGCTCTGCCATACCCTTGGCAGAAGCATATTCACCCAGATAGCTCAACACAGTGGAATAGCAGATACCGCCGATAAAGGCTACCAGAGAAATACCTACGGAATTCTTGGCAATAAAATCTCTCCAGGAGAAGGTATGGAACTGCTCCACCTCCCGCTCAGTCAAAGTACGCTCAGGCACCTTAATCAGGCAGGAAAGTACAAAAATAACCAAGGTCAAAGCACTACAGAAGGTAATGCTCATGGTGAAATCACCAGAATTAATAAAGGTCAAGGCCAAGAATGGGCCTACAGCAGAAGCCATAGTTACACCCAAGGTAAAGTAACCTATACCAGTACCCATTTTGTGAATAGGCACCAGGGCTGCTACAATGGTGCTGGCAGCAGTAGAGGTAGAACCAAAGGCCATACCATGCAGCAAACGAACTGCCATAAATACATATACATTAGGGCACAGCAGATACAGCAGAACCATCAGAAAGTAGGAAGCTGTACCAGCTAAGAACAGCTTGCGGCGGCCAATCAAGTCAATATAGCGGCCTGCTGGCAGTCTGGCAAAAAGAGCACCTACAATAAAGAGGCCTGAAGCAGCACCTGCAGTGCTGATGGATACATTCCAATTGCTGATAGCATAGCTGGTAGACCAGAGCATCAGCTGAAAGTGTACTACATACACCAAAAAGTTAATAATAATGTCAAAGATATAGCTGGGAGTCCAAAGCTTCTCCCCATTGTTATTGCTGGCAGCCACAGCACTGTTTTCCTTTTTCTCAGCTGCACCAGTGTTAAATACCGGTTTGTCCACGGACATTTCTACGTGCACTCCTTTCATTTGGGCGATATCATCCTCTTGGCACAGCTCATTAAGCTGGCCCAATCCCTGTGTCATAACAACTCTTTCTGCCTCACTCTGCGTGATGCCCATTTCCTCAGAAAGCTCTGTTATGAAACCAATATCATTATGTCTCATCGGGAATCAATCTCCTTTCGTTTACCTATAGTAAAGCTATCCGGAAAAAATGTCCAATAAGTACTGGTCATTTGCCATTATGCAGAAAATGCATGAAAAGAAACCCACAAATACCTATCTATCCCATAATTACTCTTTTATTGAGCCATTTTGTAAAATGGTCCTATTTGCACCATTATGTTTATCATGCATAAACTTTAATTTGCAACTTGCATAAATTGCATTATTGATTTTTCAAATAACTTTGTTTATAATCTACTATGGTTTAATAGAAACAAGTTATTATTCCTTGAAATATTCTCTATTTTTAGGTCAATGACAAAAATTTTTACCTCATCAAAAAGGAGTCCTTTTTAATGGAATTACATCAATTAGAATATTTTCGTACCCTGGCCCATATCAAGCACTTTACCAATGCCTCTAAGGCCATAGCTGTTTCTCAACCTGCCCTGAGCCGTTCTATTGCCAAGCTGGAGGCAGAATTAGGAGTACAGCTTTTTGACCGCAGTGACAAACAGCTGGAGCTGACTGCCGAAGGCAAAAAATTCCTTTTTTATGTAGAAAAAGGAATACATCAATTAGATTTGGGCCGTCGTGCCATTACCTCCTCCTCTCCGGATAACGGCATTGTCCGCCTTTCCTTTATCCAATCTCTGGGAGGATATTTTGTGCCCAATCTCCTTTGTGCCTTTCGGGAGGAGCATCCCAATATTTCCTTTTCTCTGAATCAAGATGAACCAGTAAATCTAGGAGAACAGCTGCGGGATGGCAAAACTGACCTTTGCCTCTGCTCTGCTATGGTGCCTGTAGAGCGGGTAGGCTGGATGTACCTTTGCTCCGAGGAGCTTTATCTAGTGGTGCACCGCAAGCATCCGTTGGCCTCTAAACAGGAAATCAGTCTGCAGGATATAGATGGGGAGCCATTTATTGTGCTGGAACCACAATATAACCTGCGGGTATTAACAGACCAATTCTTTGATTTAGCCGGCATTACTCCTAATATTATCTTTGAGGGGGCAGATGTATTCTCCGTAGCCGGATTGGTCAGAGCCAAGCTGGGGATTACCCTGCTGCCTAAGATACCTGCCCTATGCTCTCCTGAGCTGGTTTTTCTGCCTATTTCCTTCCCTGTTTGCCAGCGGGCCATTGGCATTGCATGGAATACCGCCGCCCCATTATCAGAGTCAGCTTCCATCTTCCAGAAATTTATCCTAAACAAATATATACATCAGGAACAGTAATAGCCACTGATAAACAATATTTATGCATCATCTACTTGTATAATTTGCTCAACACTATGTACAAAGGTCCTATAAGTAGCTTAACATTTATTATATTTATAATCACCTCTTAATATAATAGAAAATTACTATGCTTATTTTCTATT
>DAVZJH010000090.1:0-7311 GCA_052272885.1 Anaerovibrio sp.
GTTTAGCAGCGTGAGGCACATCAATATAGCGCGAGCGTGCCTGTAAGGGTATATGCCATGCCTCAGTAAAGAGAGTATATACCATTATGTAAATAAGTCTTTGGCTCGGCAAATCAGAATTTATCAAAATGAAAAAGTCCCAATCCCACAATCGGTATCAGGACTTTAATTCACTTTATAGATTTATACACAAAAACTGACTTATGCTCCCAGCATTTCCATAGTATGCTCTGCCACCAATTCCGCAGTCATACCATCATTAGTAGCCACTCCGGTATCAATAGCAGCCTGTGCTACTGCAGAAGCAACCCTAGGTGCTACTCGCTTGTCAAATGGGCTGATAATAATATTATCCTCACTCAGCTCATCCTCTGGAATCAAAGAAGCAATAGCTGTAGCTGCGGCAATTTTCATCTCAGTATTAATATCCGTAGCTCTTACATCCAAGGCTCCACGGAAAATACCTGGGAACGCCAACAGATTATTGACCTGATTAGGGAAATCAGAGCGACCAGTGCAGACAATACGAGCCCCAGCCTTTTTAGCCAGCTCAGGCATAATCTCAGGCTCTGGATTAGCCATAGCCATAATAATAGCATCCTTGTTCATGGACTTAACCATTTCCTCAGTTACACATTTGGCCACGGAAACACCAATAAATACATCTGCCCCCTTGATAACATCCACCAGAGAACCAGCTTCCTTACGCTTATTGGTAATTCTAGCAATATCCTCCTTATAAGGATTCATACCCTCAGCCCGGCCCTCATAGATAGCACCCTTGGTATCACAGAGAATAATATGCTTAGTCCCTACAGCCTGCAGCAGACGGGTAATAGCCATGCCAGCAGCACCAGCACCATTTACCACAACCTTGGCATCCCGGAAACGCTTGCCAATCAGCTTGAAACCATTCATCAATGCAGATACTGCAACAACAGCAGTACCATGCTGATCATCATGAAAAACAGGAATATTCATAGTCTCCTTGAGACGATTCTCAATATCAAAGCACTCAGGAGCCTTAATATCCTCCAGATTGATGCCCCCAAAGCCTGGCTCCAGCATCTCTACAGTCTGGCAAATATCATCCACATTGCGGGAATTCAAACAAAGAGGCACGGCATCCACACCGGCAAAACTCTTGAAGAGAACCGCTTTGCCCTCCATTACTGGCAGACCAGCGCCAGCACCAATATTGCCCAAGCCCAATACAGCAGTACCATTAGTTACTACAGCTACCATATTGGATTTGGTTGTATAATCATAAATCTTGTTGTAATCATCCTTTATTTCCAAGCATGGCGCAGCAACACCAGGAGTATAGGCCAAAGTCAAATCCTTGGAGGAACCCAAATCCACCTTGCTGACAATTTCCAGCTTACCCTGATTTTCCTTATGCAATTCCAAAGCTGCCTTATCTACGTTGCTCATAATTACCACACCTTCCATACATTTGAGAATCCCTATATTTTCTATCTAAGATATATGCTGCATATCAAATATTGATACTTGCTATATATTGGTTGTTATAATACTACAATCTCACAATCTTGTCTACTACTTTTTTACAATTGTTAAATATTTCTGTCAAATCCCCTACCTGTAGACATTTGTACAACAAATTTATTTTTCGGCATTTCCACTATACATCGCAAAATAAATAAATTTTACAAGGAAATTATTAAAAATTATTTGGTAAAAATGCAAAAGGCGCACCCATCATAGGTACGCCTAAAAGCAAATATTTTTCTAAAAAATTTTTATTTGGTTGCAGCGCGAATAATAGCCTCTGCCACCTCTTTGATGGTTTTCCGCTTGGCCATACTATATTGCTGAATTTTTTTAAAGGCCTCGGATTCAGTATACCCGTGAGCATCCATCAAAATCCCCTTGGCTCTATCCAAGGTTTTCCGCATAGCCAAGGTATCCTTCACTTTGAACAGCTCATCCTCCAGCTCATGCATTTCCTGATAACGTGAAAGAGCCACCTCAATAGCAGGAAAAAGATTACTTTCCTGCACTGGCTTTACCAGATAGGCCAGTACACCAGCCTCTGTAGCCCGCTTAACCATATCAGCCTGACTAAAGGCTGTCAACAGCAGCACAGGAGCAATTTTTTCCCCTGTAATAATCTTGGCCGCAGTAATGCCATCCATCTCAGGCATCTTTACATCAAGAATGCACAAATCTGGCTTGTAGCGACGAGCCAGCTCTACGGCTTTTTTTCCATTAACAGCCTCTCCTACCACCTCATAACCTGCTTCCTCCAGCATTTCTCTAACATCCATGCGAATAACAGATTCATTGTCGGCAATAACAATTTTCAAGGATTTCATCAGTATTCTCCTCCCTCAGGATTCTTCGGTATACTAATTCGAGCACGGGTCCCCTGCTGATTATATAGCTCTATCTCTCCTCCCATGTCATCCCTGACCAGAGTGCGGATAATCTGTAAGCCTAGGGAGCGAGTTTTCTCCAAATCAAAATCTAGTGGCAGACCACAGCCATTATCATAAAGCTCCAACACATACCCATCAGCCGACTCTTCTGTATGCAGGCCGATAAGCCCCTGCTGGCGTCCCTCAAAGCCATGCTCAATGGAGTTAAGTATCAGTTCATTAATGATTACCGCCAGATTGCTGGCTGTTCTAGAGGGGAGTATCACTTCTGGCCCATCAAAGCTTTGCTCCAATTGAAAATCCCCGGCAATCATATTGGGGGCCACTGTATTAAGTATATTTCGCGTTACCTCCATAACCCGAATTTCTTCCGCATCCTGCTGAGAGAGAAATTCATGAACCACTGACATGCTCAAAATTCGATTGGTGCTTTCCTGCAAGGCAGATTTCACCTCTGGCACCTTGGAACGGCGAGCTTGCAGCCGCAAAAGGCTGGCTATGGTTTGGAGATTATTTTTGACACGATGATGAATCTCCTGAATAACAGCAGATTTTATCTTTATCTCCCGCTCCTTTTTTCTAAGCTCGGACACATCAGAGAGAAGCATAATCCGCCTTTTTAGCATACCTGCTTCCTCCAGCTTAATATCCCGCTGTACCAGCACAAAATCCCGAATCTGAATTTCCCGCTCGTAAGGACGGCTGCTATCAATGGTTTCCTTGTGGAGCATAGTACTTAGCTCTCTATCCTGCATACGACAGCCTACAAGGGTGGCAATACCCAGAGCTCTATAAATTCTATTGGCAGACAGATTGGCAAAGACAATCCTATTGTTGTTATCAGCAATAATAATACCAGTACCAGGACTCATAGGGTGAAACTCATCCTTATCCAACGGCTTTTTGGCATAATCCAACAGATACAAGGCCGTATCCATCAGCTGATGATAATTGCTGGAATTGGCATAGCTATGACCTGTTTCCAGACTTACCACCCCAATAACATCAGTGCCACATTTAATGGGCTGTACATACATTTCCAGATTGATGCCAAAACGCCATTCCCGCTGGCCTTGGATAAATTTTCCATTGGCAAAGGCCGCCGCAATCAGTGGCTCCTCCAGAGTAGAAACCAAAGCTCCCTCCCCCGTTAGCTCCACCTCTGAAAAAAAGGTATGGGGCCTGTAATGCTTCAACACCAGCATCCTCCCCGGCTCCTTGGTTTGCACATAAAGATACAGATAGGCATGAGCCAAATCTGCCACAAAGGGCAAACTTATCTCGATTCTTTTTAAATGCTCAATCTGCATAGCTGTAAGATTAGTTATTTTGCGACACTGCGATGTTATGTTTACGCTGTGTGCCTCTCCGTCCTGCTCCATAATGAATTACCTATCCTTTACAAATCCTGCAATTCCAAACCTGGAACTGCGTTGAGATACAAATCTGAGAAATTGCCTGCCAGGGATTGATAATAGCCTCGACAGCCAATCATAGCAGCATTGTCCGTACAAAGAATTTTGTCTGGATAGCAGAATCTAATACCAGCTTTCTCTGTAGCAGCCCGTAATCTGCTTTCCAAAGAGCTATTGGCCGCTACACCCCCAGCCAATACTAAGGTATCACAGCCTACCTCCTTAACAGCACTAAGAGCCTTGGCAATCAATACTTCAATTACAGTATTTTGGAAGGAAGCTGCCACATCTGCCTTATTTACTTCTATTTTTTTGCACTTCATGCTGTTTAGATAATTCAGCACCGCAGATTTTAGACCGCTAAAGCTAAATTCGTAATTTCCCTTTTCCTGCAAGGCCTTGGGGAAATCAATGGCGTGAGGATTGCCTTCCTGAGCCAATCGGTCAATCTGAGGGCCTCCTGGATATGGCAGTCCCATAACTCTGGCTACCTTGTCAAAGGCTTCTCCTGCCGCATCATCTCTGGTCTGTCCCATAAGACTAAAGGAATTGTAGTCCTTTACATGTACCAGTGATGTATGTCCGCCAGATACCACCAAGGCCATAAATGGCGGCTTCAAATCCTGATGGCTGATAAAATTGGCAAAGATATGCCCCTCCAGATGATTTACCCCAATCAAAGGCACATCCAGCGTAAAGGCCAAAGCCTTGGCAGCAGATACCCCTACCAACAGGGCACCTACCAAGCCAGGACCATAAGTAACAGCAATCTGATCAATATCGGTTAGCTTCACTTCAGCCTTGGCCAGGGCCTCATCTATAACAGGCATAATATTAACAATATGCTTGCGGGAGGCAATCTCCGGCACGACACCACCAAATTTCTGATGTATAGGAATCTGAGTTGATATAATATTGGACAAAACCTGCCGTCCTCCTCGCAGAATAGCGGCAGAGGTTTCATCACAGCTTGATTCTATTGCAAGAGTAATTTTCTCGTCCATAATTTCTCCATTTATTTATATAAGCTTGAAAGCTGTGTATTTCACCTGATTACCACAGCTTACGCCAAAGAATAATTTTACAGCTTGGTATTCCACATAATCTCCGCAGCTTCTACAGGATTGGTATAATATTTGGGCCGCTGGCCTACACTTCTAAAGCCTAGACTGGTGTACAGGTTAATAGCTACAGTATTGGAAGGACGCACCTCCAAGGTCATGGAGTCCACTCCCAGAGCCTTTACCCGGCTGGTTAGCTCATTCATCAGCCTCCGCCCCAGGCCCTGTCCCTGATAATCAGGATCTACAGCTACATTGGTAATATGCCCTTCATTTGCCAATACCCAACAACCTGCATAGGCTACAATCAGATTATCCCTGTCTGCGTCCCTGGCAATAAGATAATAGGCATCACTGTGGGATGCCTCCTCCCAAAAGGACTGTCTGGACCAGGGCACAGGCATACAGGCCGCCTCCACTCTGGCTACGCCATCAGCATCCTCCTGAACCATACGATAAAATTCTATATTTGCCATCTTTATTTCTCAGCCTCATTACTGTTTCCAGCAGCTTCCTTTAGGGCAGCCTGACGCTTTTCCCACAAAACTTCTGCTTCGGAGCGGCGTATATAGATCGGTTCCAGATTCATAACTGAATCAATCTGTCCCTGAGCCAATCTGCTCAATCCTGCCATTGCCACATTAGCGGCCCTAGGCATAATCATATGCTGAGGGGGTATCTGAAGATTAGCAGGCAGATCCTGTCTGTTGACAAGCTTTTTCTGCACCATATCCCCTACAGCCATTACAGTTGTATTCTGCTGACGACACAGCTCCAGTGCCTCATCCAGAGTATATACCTGCACTGGAGACAGCTCAGCTATTTTGCTCTCCTGCCAAGCATAAATTCCACTATATACATTTCCCTTTTGGGCATCTATGAAGGGAATTGTTACTATACCGGGCACAGGATAATGCCAAGCCAAAGCCTCTGTAGTTGGTACGCCAATAATAGGAATATTCAAGCCATAGGCAATGGCCTTGGCAGCTCCCAGCCCAATCCGCAGTCCAGTAAATGAACCTGGTCCCAGGCTTACTGCCACTGCTGTCAGCTGATTTTTGGCCACGCCTGCCATTTTCAGAACCTGCTGAATATGGGGCAACAGAGTTTCAGAATGAGTTAATCTGGTTTGTACCGTTAGCTCCGCAAGAAGTTTTTTTTCATCTGCTACAGCCACACTAGAAACCATAGTAGCTGTATCTATTGCTAAAATTGGCAAAGTAATTCCATCTCCTTATATACATTTTCCAATTCCTGTCCTACCAGCTCAAAGCGAAGTATGCGCTGCTGCTCCTGCTCCGTCCGCTCAATCACCAGGGATATATAATTCTCTGGCAGACAATCAGGAAATTTTTCTGCCCATTCAATCAATACCAGCTCATCTGGCTCCTCAACATAATCATAAAAGCCGATTTCCTCCAGCTCATATTCCTGCTCCAATCTATACAAATCAAAGTGGAAAATATGGATTCTGCCCTCATATATATTCATTAGGTTAAAGGTAGGGCTGGTAACCTCACCCTGTACCCCCAATGCTTTGGCCAGATTTTGCACAAACAAGGTCTTGCCTGCTCCCAAATCGCCATTTAGACAGATTACTGTGCCAGGCTGGATAATATCTGCTATTTTTTCTGCCAGCAGAGCTGTCTGCTCCGGACTGATTGATTTATATTCAAACATAAACTGCTGCGACTGCCCATAAGTAAGCAGTCTACCACCTTTCCTTACAATCTTATAGAATCCAAATATTTATAGACCTTGTTGGCCAAGAAAAGACCAATGGCTCCTGTTACAATCTGAGGCCAGCTCATCATAAACAAAATCACACCGCTAACTGGGGCAGGCAGACCTATAGTATTTACCACCAGCCAAGTACCTACATACAATAAAACAGCTTTAACCAAGGGACTTACGTATACCAATTTACTCTGCTTGAATTTCCCCGCCAATAAAATATATACGGCATTTCCCAAGGCCACTACAGGAATCATCAACACCACTGGCAACTGTCCCTGCATAAAGGCTCCCAAGGGCAGCAACATACCAATAATACCAGCCCATCGGCTATTGGTACACCAAATACTCAGCACCATGACTGTATTCAAAAGACTTCCTATCAAAAACATATTCACCGGCCCAGGAATCATGGGCATAATCAGGCGAATACTCTGAAAAACCAAGGCTACCGCCAAAAACATAGCCAGCTTTATCCATACCCTCTGCATAAAAATCATCTACCTATTCTATATCCAATATGTATTTTTGTCATCTTAAAATTTTATCACATTGCTTGTATTATAGCAAAATAGTTCCCAAAATTCCCTTGACTTTGTTGATAATTATTATCCGTTAATATTTTTTATAATTTGTAAGATATAAAGAAATAGAGAGTATTATGAAGATAATTAATAATAATCGTCAAATTTCGCTAAA
>DAVZJH010000091.1:0-6989 GCA_052272885.1 Anaerovibrio sp.
TAATAATATTTTACCATGAATGGAGTGCTTTATGCTAGTTTGTCAACAATCTGAGGCTGCCGTATGAATGGCAGCCTTTTAGGTTTAGGAGATGATTTCTCCTGTGGTTGATATGATATTTACTTTGCATGGCAGGGCTTTACCGCTGGCTTTTACTGCTCTGTGGACGGCGTTTTCGATGCCGCCGCAGCATGGTACTTCCATGCGCACTACTGTGATGCTTTTGATGCTGTTGTTTTGGATAATCTCTGTCAACTTTTCTGCGTAATCTATGCTGTCTAGCTTAGGACAGCCGATGAGTGTAATTCTGCCTTTGATAAATTTACTGTGGAAGCTGGCATAGGCGTAGGCTGTGCAGTCTGCGGCTATCAGTAACTCTGCACCTTCAAAATATGGTGCATTGACTGGCACGAGCTTTATCTGTACTGGCCACTGTGCGAGCTGACTTGGCTGCTTGTTTTCTGATACAGTGCTACTATTTCTACTCATTGTTTTTACCTGCTGACCTGGACAGCCACATTGCATTGCTGCCTTTTTCTTTTGATTTGCCTTGACAGCTGCCTCATCGTAGGCGGCTGCTTCACGCTCAACAAAGGAAATGGCCTTGGTTGGGCAAGTCGGCAGACAGTCGCCTAGTCCATCGCAATAATCGTCACGCAGAAGCTTTGCCTTGCCGTTTATCATGCCGATAGCACCCTCGTGACAGGCTGTGGCACACGCACCGCAGCCATTGCATTTTGCTTCATCTATTTCAATTATTCTTCTAAGCATATTTTTCCTCACTTTTTAGCTAACAAATCCTGCAAATCCTTTTCTGGAGTGGTAATCGGTGCAATACCATAATTTTCTACCAAGAAATTTAGAATATTAGGTGAAATAAACGCTGGCAGACTTGGGCCAAGGCGAATGTTCTTGATGCCAAGGTGCAGGAGCGTTAAAAGGATACAAACTGCCTTTTGCTCATACCATGACAAAACATAAGAAAGTGGCAAATCATTAACCCCGCACTTAAATACCTCTGCCAAGGCTGCTGCTACCTTGATTGCTCCATAGGCATCGTTGCACTGCCCCATGTCCATCAATCTAGGCAATCCGCCAATTGTTCCCAAATTCAAGTCATTGAAACGATATTTGCCGCACGCCAAAGTCAGCACAATGCTGTCTTTAGGGGTTTTCTGCACAAATTCAGTATAGTAATTGCGTCCTGGCTTTGCACCATCACAACCAGCTACAAGGAAAAAGTGCTTGATATCACCATTTTTTACTGCTTCTACAACGGCTTCGGCATGAGATAAAATTGCAGCATGACCAAAGCCTGTCATTACCTCACTGCCGCCATTAATGCCTGTCATAGCCATATCATCAGCATAACCGCCAAGCTCCAAAGCCTTAGCAATTACTGGTGCAAAATCCTTGTCCTCACCAATATGTACTGCCTCTGGGAACGCTACCACCTCTGTGGTAAATACTCTGTCCACATAGCTGGATTTTGGTGGCATCAGACAATTGGTAGTAAACAGAATTGGAGCAGGAATATTGGCAAACTCCTTTTGCTGATTTTGCCATGCCGTACCAAAATTACCCTTGAGATGTGCATATTTTTTCAACTCTGGATAAGCATGTGCAGGCAGCATTTCTCCATGCGTATAAATATTGATGCCCTTGTCCTTGGTTTGCTCCAGCAAAAGCTGCAAATCTAACAGGTCATGGCCTGTTACCACGATGAATGGGCCTTTTTCGATAGTCAATGACACAGTCACAGGCTGTGGATTGCCGTAGGTTTTGGTATTGGCCGCATCCAAAAGCTCCATGCAGAGCAAATTCATCCTGCCAACCTCTAAGCACATAGCAAGCAGCTTGTCGCTATTTGATTCATAGCCTACTGCCGCTAACGCCTCCAAGAAAAATCTGTTTAATTCACTATTCTTATAGTCTAATACCCACGCATGATAAGCATAGGCAGCCATTCCTTTGATACCAAATAAAATCAGTGATTTCAAAGAACGAATATCCTCGTCCTCCTGCCATAAATCCTGCATATTATAATCTGCCACTCGCTCAGTATGATTTGCTAAAACCTGATGTGCTTGGTGCACCTTGTCAATATACACCTTTATACCAGCATCGTCAAAGCTGACATTAGTGATAGTAGTAAAGAGTCCTTCCAGCAGCAGGAAATAATCCTGTTCACTGATATTGGTATTTTTCTGTGCCGTCCCAGCGAAGGCAATCAATGCACCTGTCAGCTCATCCTGCAAATTGGCGGTAGCAGATTTTTTGCCGCAAACACCAGCGTTACCCATACAACCAGTACAGCCTGCGGTCTGCTCACACTGATAACAAAACATTTTCTTTTCCATAGCATTTTCTCCTCTATATTCTACATTAATATTTTCTTGACTTCATATTTAGATTATAATATAGGCAGCTTATAATGTATGTTGTAATTCCAACAAGGAGAAAATTATGCAGGAATATCTTAATGTTTTTCAAAAAAGCTCTTTTTTTGCTGGTATGGATGATAAGGAGATTTTGTCTGTACTCACCTGTGTTGACGGAAAGCTTGTTACTCCCAAAACTGGGGAATATATTTTTCGTGCTGGGGAGTGTATTTCCAGCATGGGTATGGTGCTTGACGGCAATGTTTTGGTAATTCAGGAGAATGTGTGGGGACATCGCAATGTGCTGGCAAAATTTCAGGCGGGAGATTTTTTTGCTGAGGCCTATGCTGCTACACCAGAAAGCGTTTTGAATATCAGCGTGGTGGCAGATACAGACTGTACTATTATGCTTTTAAATATGAACAGGCTGCTGCACCTCTGCCCAACCCCCTGCTCACATCATAGCAAGCTGATACGCAATCTTGTTGCACTACTCGCCGAAAGACTGCTGCTGTTTAACGATAAAATTACGCATATTTGTCAGCGCAGTATAAAGGAAAAGCTACTCTCATATCTAAGCTCCGAGGCAATCCGCCAAGGCAGCATGGAATTTAATATTCGCTTTGACCGTCAGCAGCTTGCCGATTATCTGAGCATAGAACGCTCCGCTATGTCAGCAGAGCTATCCAAGCTGCAAAAGGCTGGCATCCTGAGCACACAGAGAAATCATTTTGTACTGCACCAGCTAAATGAATAAACACCGACATCAAAAAAGGCTGCCGCATAAGCGACAGCCTTAATTTCAAAAAACTTAGAAGTAAAAATTACTTCAACTCTACAACTGCACCAGCAGCCTCGAGCTTGCCCTTCAGTTCCTCAGCATCAGCCTTGGATACGCCTTCCTTTACAGGAGCAGGAGCGCCATCAACCAGAGCCTTAGCTTCCTTCAGGCCGAGACCAGTAGCCTCGCGAACAGCCTTGATTACGTTGATCTTGCTTGCGCCAGCGTCCTTCAGAACTACATCGAACTCGGACTTCTCAGCAGCAGCGCCGCCAGCAGCAGGAGCAGCAGCAGCAACAGCTACAGGAGCAGCAGCGGATACGCCGAACTTCTCCTCAGCAGCCTTTACGAGCTCGGACAGCTCCAGAACAGTCAGGTTACCAATTGCCTCTAAAATCTCTTCGTTAGTCATTTTAAAATCCTCCGTATAATCATTAATTAATTTTCGAAAAATATATTAAGCAGCCAAAGCAGCTATCTGCCAATTATGCAGATGCCTGCTCCTCCTTCTGCTTACGAACTGCATCAAGCACAGTAACGATACTGCGGAGCATAGAACCCATAACGCCAACGGTGTTGGACAGTGGAGCCTGAATGCTGCCCAGCAGCTTGCCCAGAAGAACCTCGCGGGATGGCAGAGAAGCGATAGCCTTAACCTCGTCAGCGGTTACAACCTGACCCTCTACAATACCAGCCTTGATGGTCAGGATACCCTGATCCTCCAGATTGTTCTTCTTCATGAACTCGCTAATAACCTTTGCAGGTGCAACTGCATCCTCTGCAGATACAGCCAGAGCAGTGGTACCCTCCAAATGAGATACCAGACCCTCCATACCAGCCTCGGTAGCAGCAATACGAGTCATTGTGTTCTTAACTACATGGTAATTTACACCAGCCTTACGCAGCTCGGAACGCAGCTCAGTATCCTGAGCAACAGTCAAGCCCTTGTAGGAAACCAATACGGCACCCTTTGCGCTAGTGAGTTTGTCCTTTAATTCAGCAACAATTGCTTTTTTCTTTTCAGTAACAGCCATGAATACACCTCCTCTCAAATTTTAAGAGCAAAAACGGCCTCCGGCTGATTTACCGGAGGCCGCAGTGTTTCATGCTTAACCATCCGGCCTCGGCAGGCGTTTCCTTTATGGATTTCAGTAACCTAAAATCCTACCTGCTGTCTACAGCCATAGACTATTTTATTATACAGCCCGCAAAATGTCAAATATTATGCGTGAACTACTGGAACGCCAGGGCCCATAGTAGCGCTGACAGTTACAGAGCGGATATACTGACCTTTTGCAGCAGCCGGTTTTACTCTAATTAAAGTATCCATCAGTGCGTTAAAGTTAGCAACCAGCTTCTCTGCATCGAAAGAAGCCTTGCCGATAGGGCAATGTACATTACCAGCCTTATCGGTACGGTACTCAACCTTACCAGCCTTAATCTCACCGATAGCCTTAGTCAGGTCCATAGTAACGGTACCCAACTTAGGGTTTGGCATCAAGCCACGAGGACCGAGGATCTTACCAATACGACCTACGGTACCCATCATATCAGGGGTAGCAACAGCTACATCAAAATCGGTCCAACCGCCCTGAATCTTTGCTACGATTTCATCGGAGCCAACGAAGTCTGCGCCAGCGGCCTCAGCCTCGTCTACCTTTGCACCCTTGGCAAATACCAATACACGCTTGGACTTACCAGTGCCATGTGGCAGCACCATTGCGCCACGAACCTGCTGATCAGCGTACTTAGGATCTACACCCAGACGTACATGAAGCTCAATGGTCTCGTCGAACTTTGCAGTTGCAGTCTTCTTTACGAGCTCAATAGCCTCTTCAACAGTATAAACCTTGCCAGTCTCAAGAAGCTTTACAGCGTCCTGATACTTCTTACCTGCTTTTGCCATGAAAAATTTCTCCCTTCGTGGTAATAACGGATTTTCCTCCCACAGGTGCTTCGTTCATTGACTATTAGTCAGTGATAACGATACCCATGCTGCGGGCAGTACCCTCAATCATACGGGTAGCAGCCTCAACGCTTGCAGCGTTCAGATCCTGCATCTTGCTCTCAGCAATCTCCTGTGCCTTAGCACGAGGCAGAGTAGCAACCTTATTCTTGTTTGGTTCACCAGAAGCCTTCTCAATACCTGCAGCCTTCTTCAGAAGTACAGCAGCTGGAGGAGTCTTGGTAATAAAGGTAAAGGATCTATCCTCAAATACAGTAATCTCTACTGGAATAATCAGACCAACCTGCTTAGCAGTTCTCTCATTGAACTCCTTAACGAAGGCCATGATATTAACACCAGCCTGACCAAGTGCAGGACCTACTGGAGGAGCTGGAGTAGCTTTACCAGCCTGAACCTGTAACTTTACCATTTTAGCGACTTTCTTTGCCATCTTGAATCCACCTCCTTAAATGGAAATTAATTCTTTTCAACTTGATCGAAATCAAGTTCAACATTAGTTTCTCTGCCGAACATATCAACAAGAGCTTTAATCTTGCCCTTCTCGTCGTCAACAGATACAACTTTTGCTGCAAAATTTTCAAATGGGCCGGAGCAGATCTTTACTGTCTCCCCAACTTCTACATCAATATCATGTACAACCTTGGTCTTTTCTACGCCCATTTCCCTCAGAATGTTCTCATACTCATCTTCAGTCAAAGGAATCGGCTTGGTGCCAGAACCTACAAAACCAGTAACGCCATCCGTATTGCGGACATCATACCAGGTTTTTTCATTGACAATCATATTCACCAGGACATAACCTGGGAAAATCTTCCTCTTGATTACTTTCTCGACGCCGTCCTTCTTCTCAACCTCTTCCTTTTCAGGAATGATTACATCGAAGATCTCGTTTTCCAGTCCCATGGACTGAACCTTCTGTTTGAGACTTTCCAGCACCTTGTTTTCGTAACCGGAATAGGTATGAACTACATACCAGTGTCTAGCTGATTCTTTCTCGGATCCCATCCCAGACGCACCCTCCAGTCTTTAACGTACAATGAGATTAAACAATCTTGCGAAGAAGCTGTCACAAATCCAGATAAGCGCACAGACAATGAACACAGTAATGCTAACCACCACAGTGTATTTTGCCAGTTCACGTCTGGTAGACCAGGACACCTTCTTCATCTCAGCAGAGACTTCACGCAAAAACTGCACAGGGTTAAAGCCTGAAGACTTCGGCTGAGCACCTGACGTCTTTGTCTCCGCCATTGCTTCACATCCTGTCTTATACTGCAAAACCCAACAACTGCGGACTAATTACTTAGTCTCCTTATGCAGAGTGTGCTTCTTGCAGAACTTACAATACTTGTTGAATTCGATTCTATCAGGATCGTTCTTCTTGTTCTTGTTGGTCTGATAGTTGCGGCTCTTGCACTCGGTGCAGGCCAACGTAACTGCATTGCGCATTTTATGCACTCCTTCTGATTAGATTATTGAGACACCACAAAATGTCACTGATATAATTTATCACAAATACCTACGTATGTCAATAACTTCATAAGGAAATACTGACAATCCTGACATTTTATTTATCGGCATAATAAAACCCCTCACAAGCAAGGGGTTAAATCACATAGTTGGTGGCTGCGAAGAGATTTGAACTCCTGACACTCCGGGTATGAACCGAATGCTCTAGCCAACTGAGCTACGCAGCCATATAATGGAGCTGATAACCAGAGTTGAACTGGTGACCTCATCCTTACCAAGGATGCGCTCTACCTACTGAGCTATATCAGCGATTGGTTGCGGGAAGAGGACTCGAACCTCTGACCTTCGGGTTATGAGCCCGACGAGCTACCTACTGCTCCATCCCGCGATG
>DAVZJH010000092.1:0-2671 GCA_052272885.1 Anaerovibrio sp.
GCAGTGCTCAGGGAACCAAGAATCCCCTGCCTTTAGGCATGGGGAGTGTCAAAGATAGAACGAAGTGGCTTTCCTTCAATACATTAGGTGATGTGGTGGAGGTCATTAAAAGGATAGATAATTAGATAGGAGAATTTATTTTCATGAAAGATTATAGAGCTTTGAGACAACAGCCACCGGGACAGGCAGTGACAGAGCAGGTAATACCAAATGTGCAATGGTTTCCGGGTCATATGAAAAAAGCCAAGGACATTATTGTCAACAATCTGAAGCTGGTGGATGTGGTCATTGAGTTATTAGATGCCCGCATTCCTTATAGTAGTGCCAATCCTATGCTGCAGGAGATTATTGCTGGCAAGCCAAGGCTGGTGGCTTTGAATAAATCTGATTTGGCAGATAGAGTCGTAACCAAGCAATGGGTGGAGTATTTCAAAAAGCAGGGTGTTCCTGCTGTAGCAGTGGATGCACCCCAGGGCCGGGGCATCAAGCAGCTGGTAGCCATGACAGAGGAGCTGGCTCGCCCTATGACGGACAAGCTGGTATCCAAGGGAGCTAAGGCTAGAGCAGCCAGAGTAATGATATTGGGTATTCCTAATGTAGGCAAATCCTCATTGATTAATCGTCTGGCAGGCTCCAACAAGGCTAAGACAGCTGATAAGCCTGGTGTTACTAGAGCCAAGCAGTGGATTCGCCTAGGCGGTAATCTGGAGCTTTTGGACACCCCAGGTATTTTGTGGCCAAAGTTTGAGGATATGACTGCTGGCTTGAAGCTGGCCTTTACAGGGGCTATCAACGATGAGGTTGTGGACAGAGAGCTGATAACTGGTGTATTCCTACAGACTATGGCCTCCATGTATCCAGAGAGATTGCAGGAGCGTTACAAGCTGACAGGAGAACTGCCTACAGAGCCTCATGAGCTGTTGGAGCTGATTGGACGGAAGCGGGGCTGTCTGGTTAAGGGCGGTCTGGTGGATACAGAAAAAGCACAGCGCATTGTGTTGACGGATTTCCGCAGTGGCAAGCTGGGGACTGTTAGTCTGGATATGCCTCCAGAGGTTTCTGAGGCAGAGTAATTTTAGTCAGATAAGCTAGGCAGATTGGTGAAATATATGGATATAAGCAAATTGAAAATAAAGGAGCTGGAGGCATTGCTGGCAGAAAATCCAGCTCCAGAGCTTTTGACAGCTCTCCAGCAGGATGCCAGAGCCTCAGCTAGAAAACTGGCAGAAAGCTATCAAAAAAGACAGGCCAAAAGGCTGGCAGAGGAAGTTAGATTGCAGGCCATGTATCAATATGAGGAACAGGCTGCCAGTCAGGGGTATAGGGCTGTAGCAGGTGTGGACGAGGCTGGGCGGGGGCCTTTGGCAGGTCCAGTATCTGTAGCGGCAGTTATCCTGCCAGATCATCTGTTACTGCCTCGTCTGAACGATTCCAAGAAACTTAGTGCCAAGGTAAGGGATGAGCTATATGATGAGATTATGGCCAAGGCCTTGGCTGTAAAGCAGATTTTTGTATCACCAGAGGAAATAGACCGTATCAATATCCTGCAGGCAACTATGGAGGGCATGTGTCAGGCGGTGCAGCAGTTATCCCAGCCAGCAGATTATGTGCTGATAGATGCAGTAAGACTCAAAAATCTGCCCTTGCCTCAGCTTTCCTTAATTAAGGGTGATGCCAAATCCGCTTCCATTGCAGCAGCCTCTATTATTGCCAAGGTCACAAGAGACAGGCTGATGGAGGAATATGACCGCCAATATCCCGAATATGGCTTTGGCAGTCATAAGGGCTATGGTACAGCAGAGCATATTGCTGCTGTGGAAAAATACGGTCCCTGTCCTATTCACAGAATGACCTTTGAGCCTATACGAACTATCAAGGCTAAATGGCAATGTAGATGAAGTAATTGATGTTTGAGGGGGAATCCATTATGGCTACCAATGTAAATCCGGCGGCGCCGTCTATACAGCCTGCGTCCCGCAGCTCAGAGACCAAAACGGACAAAATTGCTGTCAGCAGGGATGGAGGCTCCAGCTCAGGCTTTGCCAAGCAGACAGATGTGAAATTTACCAATTCAGTGGATAATATGTCAGCTGTCTTGGAAAAAATTTCTACCGCTAAATTAGGGAATGATAATGGACTTCCCCAACAGCTGCGGGAGATGATTAATAATATTGTCACCAAGGCTTTTTCCTTAGAAAGCTCTCTGGGAGAGGGACTGGGCAGTGCTATGGCTAGTGAAAGATACTCTGTAGAGCAGCTAACCTCTCTGGGACGTATTTTTCAGCAGCTGGGCAATATGGCAGAGGCCAATGCTGTAGCAGGACAGGTTAGTGGTGAAACTACAGCAGGTCAGCTAAGCGATGCGTTGCAGACCATGATGGCTAATGTGAAAACCTTGTTGGCTAATAATGCCCTAGGTGGAAATACAGCGGATTTGGAGCTGGTACAGCTCACCAAGCTGGCCTTTCAGGTGTTGAATAATGGCAATACTGGCAATATGCCACAGAAGCTGGAGGCACTGCTGCAAATGCTGGCAGGACAGCAGATGGGGCAGACATCAGAGGGAGGAACAGTCTCTCAAACTACAGATAAGTTATGGCAAAATACTGCCAGTCAGACAGTAAGCAATGGCAACGGAGTTGTTAGTCAGACAGTAAGTAATGGCAATGGA
>DAVZJH010000092.1:2771-6882 GCA_052272885.1 Anaerovibrio sp.
GCTGTTAGTCAGACAGTAAGCAATGGCAATGGAGCTGTTAGTCAGACAGTAAGCAATGGCAATGGAGCTGTTAGTCAGACAGTAAGCAGTGACAATGGAGTTATTAGTCAGTCTAATGCTCAGGAGGGAACTGTTAAACAGCTGGTGGACTTGCTATTTCCTAAGCTGTCTGCCAGCAACAGCTCTCAGGTCTCGGCTAATCCCCAGCCATCTCAGGGACAGCCGGTCAGCAATACTGCCGGTCAAAATTCTCAGCTGAATACGGCCAGTATGGCAGAGCCTGCCACAGGTGAAGCCAAGGCTTCCCAGATCAATGTTAGCAGTGAAGCAGCCACAAAGACTGGCTCCAAGCCTGCTGGAGAGAATATTCAGCAAAATCAGCAGGCAGGCGTATCTCCTAAGGCCCTCCATCAGGCAGCAGAATTGGAGAACAACCCTCTGTTCAAGCAGATATTCAGTCGTTATGGCTATAGTCAGGAAACCGGGGTGGTACGCCAGCCAACCCAACCGGCTCAGCAGGAAATTCCC
Organism: Anaerovibrio sp.; assembly: GCA_052272885.1. Taxonomy (GTDB): domain Bacteria; phylum Bacillota; class Negativicutes; order Selenomonadales; family Selenomonadaceae; genus Anaerovibrio. Next base: position 3,300 of record DAVZJH010000092.1, read on the forward strand.
CAATTGCCTAACAATCAGCAGGTGGTGGATTCCTTCCGCAATCTGGCAGAGCTTTTGCTGAAGGATAGCAACCTAACCACCAAGGATATGGCTTTACTAAAGAATTTTGTCAATAGCAGTCAGACGCAGCTTTCACAGCAGGATGCCAAGCAACTGAATCTACTACTCAAAATGGTGCAAAGCAATGTACCAGCAGCTATTCAGCAGGCTGGTCAACAGCCTGGTATGGAGGGCTTGCCTAAGCTATGGGCTTTTTTGCAGCTGGCAGATTTGGGCAGTCTAAAGGATTTGAAAGCAAAGGATTTGAAGAACGCCAATAAGGAAATCAAGACTGTTGTATCCTCTCTGAAAAGCTCCATTAGCAGTGAGGGAAGCTATCAGGCCGATGGTCAAAAATCAATTAGCTTTGTGATGCCTCTTTACATTGGAGAGGGTGGACATAGCTATCCTGCCTATATTAATCTTTATGATGAACCAGAGCATGAGGATGAATGTGGCCGTAAGCGAAAGGATACCTGGTTCCGGGTATGTGTATTAACGGACAATATTGGCGCTGTAGACATTGTTTGTCAGCTATTTGAGGGCAATAATCTGAATTTGCGCATTAATTTTTCGGATAATGAAATAGTAAAGGATTTTGGTGAATATCTGCCGGATATTCGCAAGGCCCTTTATGATACATCTATTCATTTGAATGATTTGCGTGTAGGGACGGTGAATTAATTGCTAAAGGATAGAAGAACTCCTCATCAGGAGCCAGAGCTGGATCCTACTGCTGAGAAGAAGGCTGTTGCCTTGAAATATGATGTGGAAAACAACAAGGCTCCAAAGCTGGTAGCCAAGGGCAGAGGCCATGTGGCGGAAAATATTATGGAGGCAGCCCGCAAGGGCCAGGTGCCGGTATATCAAAACAAATCACTGGTGAATATGTTGATGGCTCTGGAGCTGGACAAGGAAATACCAACGGAGCTGTATACAACAGTGGCGGAGATTTTGGCCTATGTATATAGAATAGACAAGCGGCGGCATGGAGACAAGGAAAAAGCAGCTATGGAATCTCCCATGAAGCTGCTCTAATGTGGGAGATTTTTACAGTGGATAATATTAGCTTGGGACGTCAGGGAGAGAATATGGCAGCCAGCTATCTGTCAGCTCATGGATATACAGTGTTGCAACGGAATTATAGCTGTCCTATGGGAGAGCTGGATATTGTGGTCAGGCAGGGAGATGTGGTGGCCTTTGTGGAGGTTAAGACTCGTCGCAGTCTGCGTTATGGCCGTCCCTGTGAGGCGGTGAATTTTCGCAAGAAGCAGCATATTATCCAATCCGCTAGATGGTATATCAGCCAGCACAGGCTATCTGGCCTGCATTATAGGTTTGACATAGTGGAGGTATTGGCAAGGCCTGGGGGAAGTGCCAATATTAATCATATTCGAAATGCCTTTGAGGTGAAGTAACAGGGCAGTAATGAGCTGGAGAAATCTGGCGTGTGTATGTGAATGAAAATTAGGGAGGCAAGGCCATGAAAATAATAGTGGGAATTACAGGTGCTAGTGGTAGTATCTATGGATTGAAGCTGATAGAGGTGCTGAAAAATGCAGGCCATCAGGTTCATGTGGTTATATCTGATAGCGGACTGGGAGTAATACAGTACGAGTGTGATACTACCTTGGAGGATATTGCTCTGGTGGCAGACAAAATCTATAATGTGCATAATGTAGGGGCGGCTATTGCCAGTGGTTCCTTTCAGGCAGATGCCATGGTTATAGCACCTTGCTCCATGAACACCTGCGGCTGTCTGGCTAACGGTATTACCGAAAACCTTTTGACCAGAGCAGCAGATGTAATGCTTAAAGAGGGGCGGAAGCTGGTTATAGTGCCTAGAGAAGCACCTATGCATGCAGGGCATTTGGAAAACCTGTTGAAGCTGAGCCGTATGGGCGCAACCATTATACCTGCCAGCCCTGGTTTCTATCATCGTCCAGACACCATTATGGATTTGGTCAATATGCTGGTAGGCAAGATTTGCGACAACCTGGGGGTAAAAACCAATCTATTCCAGCGCTGGGATGGCAGTATGCAAAAGTAAAAGCAGAATATTTTTCGAACAAAAAAGGCAACAGATTTTTACATCTGTTGCCTTTTATAGTGGTGCGTACAGCACGGCGTATCTTGTTATATCTCCTGTAATTAGCACAGCATTACGCCACTTATAGAGGTGGCGGACATCGGACACCTCGTTATAACATAGTAAGGTAGCGGCTAAATTCCGAAGGAGCAATGCCTAGAGCAGTCATAGCCTTTTCAGGGGATAAGTTTAGATTATGCATCAATTCCTTTATTGACTCAATTCTACCTTCCAGCTTACCTTCCAATCTGCCACGTTCTTCGCCAATCTCGAGGAGCGCTTCCCGTTCCTCTTTTTCATTCCACTCAAATCCGAACATATCTATAACCTCCTTTTGGTTGCTTTTTAAATAGTCAACCATGACATTATTCTCCAGACAATATTTAATGGCTGCATCGACAGCATGGTCAATTTCCATTTTTTGTTGTCGGAAATGCTTATAAGAGTTGGAGAATATGCTGTATTCTCCTATAGGTAGGCATTTTCGTTTCAAAGCATCATTCATACCATCCGCCAGATTATATACATGGACAGTAAGTTCTAATTTATCTGACTGAGTTTCAAAGGCATCGCTTAGCTTAAAGGTTTGCTGCTCAATAAGCACAACCATTAGATTATTCAAAAGAAAAGAAATGTCGTTCTTGATATTACTGAAAAAACTACCCTCTAAGGTGTTTATCGTAATATCTGACGATTCGTCATAAACTGTGTTATTTAGTGCATTACAGAGTGACAAAAGATGTGATTCAGTACTCATGAAATGGCAAAAAACAGTATCGCGAATTTTTCTGTTTGTCATATAATCCCACTTTCGCATAAGAAAACACGTTTTCAATTTAATTATAACATAGTAAAAGATGCTAGGCAATTGAATTTAACATCTTCTTTCGCTGTTGCTTTTAGCCGTGTTTTGGCTACATCTTTATGATACTTCTATAGCACATCACAGGCAAGGGAAGTACGCAGGAACAATTAACGAAAAACATCAAAATAGATTAATCTTTTCAAGTACAGTAGTGAAGATAGTCCTTAATATGTATACTGTCATTCTTAGAAGAGTTCTCAGTACGTATACTATCATACTCAATGCAGGTGTAGTACAGCTTTTTCATTCCACTCAAATATTAATTTATCCATAACTTCCTCAATGCGATAACTACATAATACTACAAAATTCTGATTTGCCTAGTTGTCTATCTCCTTAGAGTTGTAAATGTAGTTCGGTATGTCAAAGATTCTCGAAATACAGCCTGCGGTCATAACGACTTTTGCTCTGTTCGACTTAATGCCCTGCGCTATAGTGTATTCTTACGCATTAGTCACGGCAGGTTTGCCTGGAATATCATCGAGTCCGCTTTTTAGAGAGTGCCTACGGGTACTTTTGCTATGCAAAAGTAGACGTCTCCCGACGCAAAAGTGTCATGCCCCTCCGGCTGTTGTCGAATCATCGAGGCT
>DAVZJH010000093.1:0-6657 GCA_052272885.1 Anaerovibrio sp.
ATTCAAAAAAAATATATTATTTTTCTGATGTTGGTATTGACTATGGCAGGTTTGACATGGTGGGGCAGCCGCCCTTGGCTTTTTATTCAAGGAGAGACAGAAATGATAGCTGCAGCTCCGGCCTATCCAGGGCAGGCTTTGTCTATCAGCTTTATTCATTCGGTACAGAAAACTCCAGTGGAGGAATATCTAACGGTGGATGACAGTTTGTCAGAGCTGGTGCTGAACAGCACTCGTTATCACTCCTTTGGGGTGGGACTGCCCTTTATGGAAAGCGATGGGGAATTCTATCAGGATGGTGATGATTTTGTTATGGATCATATGAATCGTCATTTTGATAGCCTTAGTCTCCGCACAGGCTTGGGCACCAAGCTAACCCTGGAGTTGGATAATCAAAGCTATCCGGTATATGAAAACCATGAGCCTGGGTATAGAGTTGATATTTTTATAGCCCCTAGGGCATATGGGATTCCTTGTATTAAACATTTCTTTGGGAGGTAAAGCTTATGGCTTTAGATAAAAACACTGCCAGCGACGAGGCACTGGCTCAGGATGTGCTAAAAAAGTACGATCGTGAGTCAGATACTATGGAGTATAAAGGCTTCATGGCCAAGCTGGTTTCGGCAATTGCCATTACATTTTCTATATTTCAATTGTACACAGCCTTCTTTGGGGTGCTAGATGCTCAGCTCCAGAGAGCTGTACATTTAGGCTTTGCTTTAGCCTTGTCCTATTTGCTGTATCCAACCTGCAAATCCTGGTCCAGACATAAGCTCCATCCCTTGGATGCCATATTGGCTGTGCTAGGTGCTGCTTCTCCTGCCTATATCGTTATTATGTATAGAGAGCTGGCCTTTCGAGCTGGTATTATAAATTCTGTTGATTTAGTCATTGGTGTTTTGGGCGTACTGCTAGTTATTGAGGCCACCCGTAGAGTAGTAGGACTGCCTATGGTTATTGTGGTGTTGGCCTTTTTAGTCTATGCCTTTGCTGGCCCTTATATGCCTGGTGTACTAAGCCATAGAGGTTTGACTCCTAACCAGCTGATTGGCCATTTGTATTTTACTACGGAAGGTATTTTTGGCATTCCTTTGGGAGTATCCTCTACCTTTATTTTCCTGTTTATCCTCTTTGGTGCTTATCTGGAATGCACTGGTTTGGGTAAATTCTTCATTGATATTGCCAATGCCATTGCTGGCTGGGCCAGTGGTGGTCCTGCTAAGGTAGCAGTTATTTCCAGTGCCTTTATGGGTACTGTTTCCGGCTCCTCTGTAGCCAATGTAGCTGGTACGGGATCCTTTACTATTCCTATGATGAAAAAGCTGGGCTATCGCAAAGAATTTGCTGGTGCAGTAGAGGCAGCTTCCTCCACAGGTGGTCAGCTTATGCCTCCAGTTATGGGTGCAGCAGCTTTCCTGATGGCAGAGTTTGTAGGTGTGCCATATATTGAAGTAGTTGAGGCGGCTATTATTCCTGCTGTTCTGTATTTTGCTGGTGTATGGCTGGGAGTACATTTGGAGGCCAAGCGTACTAATTTGAAGGGTATTCCTAGAGATCAGCTGCCAAAGGCTTGGGTGATTTTCAAGGAAAGAGGTCATTTAGCTATTCCATTGATTGTTATTGTATATCTGCTGGTAACTGGTTATACCCCTATGCGGGCAGCTTTGGTGGCTATTGTTCTTTCCATTGTTGTTTCCTGCTTGCGGAAGAATACCCGCATCAGTGTCAAGGATGTGATAAAGGGGCTGGAATCCGGTGCTAGGGGTGTATTGGGCGTAGCTATCGCCTGTGCTTCTGCTGGTATTATTATTGGCGTAGTAACCAAGACAGGTGTAGGTTTGAAGCTGGCCTCCGGTCTTTTGGCGCTTTCTGGTGGATATTTGCTGCCTACCATGTTCTTTACGATGATTACTTCCTTGGTATTGGGCATGGGCGTGCCTACTACAGCTAACTATGTTATTACCTCTACCATTGCAGCTCCTGCTTTGCTGCAGCTAGGGGTACCTACCTTGGCTGCTCATATGTTTGTATTCTACTTCGGTATTATTGCCGATGTAACTCCGCCAGTAGCCTTGGCAGCCTATGCCGCTTCAGGTATTAGTGGCGGTAAGCCTTTAATGACAGGTGTCAATGCTTCCAAGCTGGCTATTGCAGCCTTTATCATACCTTATGTATTTGTTATGTCTCCAGAGCTGTTGATGATTAATGCTACAGCTGGTGGTTTGCTCATGGCCGTGGTTACAGCTATTTTGGGTATGGTAGGTGTCAGCTCATCTCTGATTGGTTATTTGGCAGACAAGAGTACCATGCTGGAGCGGGTAATGCAGTTTGTCAGCGGTATTCTCATGATTATCCCTGGCGCATTTACAGATATTCCTGGCTTTATCCTGTTCCTGATGGTGGTATTTATGCAAACCCGCCGCAGGAAGCAGTCATAATAATTTGCAATTTTTGAATTACCGTGTCATAGTATATATGGTGCGGTAATTTTTTTTGCTATTTTGCCATAGTATATCAAAATTTTTTTATGGGTATTTTGATGGATTTACCTAGATAAAAAACTTTTGTGATTCATATAAGGACTACACAAAATGTAGGACTTTGAGGAAAAATAATAATTTCGGAAAAACATTGCTATTATCGTGAATATTGTATAAAATGTATCTGTTTTAGACTAGTTGACTATTTTGTGTTGTGGAGTTGTTGCGAATGAGCAAACGATGTCGGATTCCGAAAGATTCCATATTGAAGCGTATTCAAGGATATTTTAGATTGCTATGTGCCTCCTCTAGTGAATATTATTATGTTCAGGATATCAAGGCAAATCTCATGATGCTGTCTCCTAATATGGTAGCAGATTTTGGCCTGCCAGCTGAAGTGGTTACGGATATAGAGGCTGTGTGGGTGCCTGTTATCCATCCTGATGATGTAGAGGGGTTCTTGAAGGAGCTGCACAAGAATTATACTCCGGAGGATAATGTCCATGATGCCTTTTACAGAGTGCGGGATATAAAGGGAAATTATATCTGGGTTCATTGCCACGGTGTGATATCTTTTGACAGCCGTACAGGAGAGCCGGAGCTTTTTGCTGGCGTTATCAAGCAGATGGAGCAAAAGATTCAGGCAGATGCCATTACAGGCTTGTTGGGGAAATACAGATTTGAAAAAGCTGTCAAAGAAGCCTTGGTGCGAGTAGATGGAGAATATGGCCAGGGCATCATTATGATTATGGGGCTGGATAATTTCAAGATTATCAATGAATCCTATAATCGTCGTTATGGCAATATTATGTTGAAGCTGGCGGCAGAGGCTATAGAAAAGGTTTTGCCAGAGGAAGTTCGCCTCTATAAGCTGGATGGAGATGAATTTGGCTTAGTAATGCCAGGCTTGGATGAGGATTCAGCGAGGAATCTTTACGAGGATATTCAAAAAGCCTTCTGTCATCCTCATATGGTGGAGGGACGAACCCTGTTTTGCACCATTTCTGCCGGCACGGTGGCTTATCCCCAGGGGGGTAAGGACTATCTGGTACTGCACAAGCATTGTGAGGCTGCTTTGGATCAGGCCAAGCGAGAGGGCAAAAACAAGAATGTAATTTTCAGCAAGGAGCAGTATAACCGCTGGCTTCGCTCTGTGAATATGCGGGAAATGCTTCATGATAGCATTGAAAATAATTATGAAGGCTTTTCCTTGTTCTATCAGCCACAGGTTAACGCCAGAACCCAGAGGCTGATGGGGGCAGAGGCCCTGCTAAGATGGCGCAGTCCCAAGGGCCGCATGGTTTCTCCTATGGAATTTGTGCGGATTCTGGAAGAAACCAAGATGATTATTCTGGTGGGGCGCTGGATCTTTGAAACAGCTGTAAAGCAGTGCAAGGCTTGGCAGGAGAAGTGGCCCGGCATGAGAATCAGCATCAACCTTTCCTATGAGCAGATTAAGGAAAAGGGCTTTGAGGATTTTGCTATTGAATGTCTAAAAAAATATGATCTGCCTCCTTATTTAATTGTTTTGGAGCTGACAGAAACAGCCATTGTATCTGATTGGAACAATGTTAATGCTCAGTTTCAGAGGTTTAGGGATTTAGGCATGAGTATTGCTATGGATGATTTTGGCACAGGCTATTCCTCTCTGGCCTATATGAAGCATTTGGCCTGTGATATTGTAAAAATAGATAGAGCTTTTGTTATAAATATTCTGGAGCCAGATAATGAATTCGACCGTCAGCTGGTGAAATCCACCATTGAGTTGTGTCATAGTGTGAATATTACTTGTTGCATTGAAGGCGTGGAAGCCGAAAAGGAATATTTGCTGCTACGGGATTTCTGTCATGCGGATACTATTCAGGGCTATTATTTTGGACGGCCAGAGCCACCAGAGGAGTTTGAGAAGAAATTCTTTGTGGAGCCGGGCAATCCTTACACCAGTTTTTAGTATTGGATAAAAGAAAGGTATCATAGAAGAATTATGAGTAGAGATAGAGAAAATATGCCTGACATCACCCTTTTGGGCAATCAGCATACCAAATATGATTTTGACTACAAGCCAGAGGTGCTGGAAACCTTTGACAATAAGCATCCAGATCGGGATTATTGGGTAAAATTCAACTGTCCAGAGTTTACCAGCCTGTGTCCTATTACAGGCCAGCCGGATTTTGCTACCATTTATATTTCCTATGTGCCAGATATTAAGATGGTAGAGAGCAAATCCCTGAAGCTGTATCTTTTCAGTTTCCGCAATCACGGAGATTTTCATGAGGATGTGGTAAATATTATTATGAAGGATCTGGTGAAGCTGCTGGAGCCAAGATATTTGGAGGTATGGGGTAAGTTCCTGCCACGAGGGGGAATTTCCATAGATCCATATACCAATTATGGCAAGCCAGGCACCAAATTTGAGGAGCTGGCTTGGCAGAGATTTAGCCAGCATGATTTGGTGGCTATGGATAAGGTGGACAATAGATAAATATTTTGCGTTGAAGACTGTTTCCTTGTTGAAAATCAGCAGGGAAGCAGTCTTTTTTTATTTTATTAGAAATTTGCTGAATAAATCATGTTTGTTTATATATATAATATGGTGATAATTTGAAGTGTTGAAAAATAAAGTAGTTAATGCTATATTGAAGAAAATATTCGGAGGTGAGAAAAATGCCTATGTACAAGAAGGTTATGGGAGCTTTGGGAATTATATTGTTGCTGGTGGCGGGAATTAGCTTTTATGATTATCAGCAGTCTGGTCAGGCTGTGGATTTGTCTACTTTATCCTCTGATAATAAGGATGCTGTTAGTGATAGGCAGGTGGCTGTATATGTTACAGGAGAGGTGGCAAAGCCAGGAGTAGTATATGTGCCCTGGGAAGGGCGGGTAGGAGATGCCATTAATCAATGTGGGGGATTGCTTCCTACCGCCGATAGCAGTCAGGTGAATATGGCGGCTACCGTTAAGGATGGCATGGAAATTCGGGTAAAGGGGAAAGCTATATCTAAAGATGGCAATACAGTAAGCCAAGGGAATCATTCTGGTGCAGAGAGTAGCGTTGCAAGCAGGGGGTCTAAGACCAGTTCCCCAGAACAAGGAAAAAATGCCAGCGGTGAAATGGTAAATATTAATACCGCAGATGTGGAGGGGTTGAAAAAGCTTAAAGGCATAGGGCCGGCTATGGCTCAGCGGATCATAGATTATCGGGAGGCCAATGGCAGCTTTCAAGCTCCAGAGGATATTATGCAGGTTAAGGGCATAGGCAAGGCCAAATATGCCAAGTTAAAGGAGCAAATAGCTATATGAAATATGGTCAACATCCCAAGGCCTTTGTAAATATGCTATTGGCTGGTCTTGTGGTAGGGATTATGCTGGCTGCTGCCATGAAGCTCCAGCCATATCAGGAGGTTTTTTTTCTAGGGGCCTTGCTGTTACTGCTGGTAGGAGCAGTGCTTATTAGGAAGGAACATAAACTGGCCTGGGTTTGCCTATGGATGGGCCTGATTCTGCTAGGGGCAGGGAGATATTATTTAGCCATAAATATAGAAGAAAACAATATAATCAAATTAGCTGGCCAGCAGTTAAAGCTGCAGGGGAAATTGGTTGAGCCACCTAGTGTTGCCAGAGATGAAAAGGGCAAGCTTCATCTGCAATATGTGGTGGAGGTGGAGAGGGCTTGGCAGGGAAGTAAATCCGGCAAAGCAGGTCAAGCCATGCAGGGAAAATTGTTAGTATATGGCGGGGAGGAATCCCTCAAAAAATTACCTCAGCAGGGGAAAAATAAGGCAACAGGCTTAGAAGATGATACTGCTGTTGAGTCAATAGAAGGCATATATGGACAGGTGGGAGATGGTATTCAATTAGTAGGTAGGATTAGTGAATTTCATGACTATGGAAATCCGGGACGCATGAATAGGGTTATGAGCAACAAAGCCAAGGGTATCTGTGGCAGGGCTATGATTAGCAAATACAGCTTGGTTATAGAGCCTAGACAGGAGAGTTCTCTGGCCAGGCTGGCGGAGCAGGTGCGGAAGCAATATGAGACCTATATGGCTCAGGCTATGCCACGACAGGATGCGGCAGCGATTTTTGCCATGCTTTTTGGTGGTTATCAGGGGATACGCCCAGAACTGCTGGAGGCCTTTACCATAACAGGTAATGTGCATATTCTATCTGTATCCGG
>DAVZJH010000094.1:0-6600 GCA_052272885.1 Anaerovibrio sp.
GGCTGCTGCGGCATGATCTGGCTAAAAGGGTTTATCAGGCCAACCAGCGGGCTAAGGAAAATAAAGCCACCTATCTGGTGTTGCCTGCTCCTATGACAGAGGCAAAGCTTAAGTCCATAGAGAAGAAAAAACGGGGACAGATTGCTTTGGCTCAGTGGCTTTATCAGGATGGCAGAACGGAGTATTCTCTGGCGGAGTTAAAAAAACAGGGCTTTTCTCAGCTGGTTATCAAGGGGCTGTGTGGTTCTGGTCTGGCAGAATTGGAGCAAAGGCGGGTATTGCGGGATAGCTATGGAAATTTTGGCCAGGCTGGCACTGTTGAGGAGCTAACCCAGGAACAGCAACAGGCTGTAGCCCAGCTGTCTCACCAGTTGGCGGAAAAGGCTTACAAGCCTTATTTGCTTTATGGCATTACCGGCAGCGGCAAAACCCAGGTATATATAGAGGCTGTGAAGCAGGTGCGCCAGCAGGGCAGAATTGCTATGGTACTGGTGCCGGAAATTGCCTTGACGGGACAGGTGGTGCAAGCCTTTAAGGCCTATTTTGGTCAGGATATTATTGTGATGCATAGCCGTCTTTCTATCAATGAACGAAATGATGCTATTCTGCGAGCTAGAACTGGAGAAGCTGGTATTATTATTGGTGCCCGCTCGGCTCTTTTTGTGCCTGTTGAGAATGTAGGCATTATTATTATGGATGAGGAGCAGGACAATTCCTACAAGCAGGATGAATCTCCTCGCTATCATGCCCGAGTGGTGGCTGATAAGCTGGCTCAGTTGCATGGGGCTGTATTGCTCTTAGGCAGTGCTACTCCGTCCTTGGAAACCTATTATCATGCTATTAAAGGTGATTATGGCCTTTTGAGGCTCACCAAGCGTATTGGCAATATGCCTTTGCCACAGATTCAATGTGCGGATATGCGGCAGGAATTGAAAATGGGACGGCGCAGTGTAATATCCCAGCCTTTGCAACAGCTGATATTGGATACTCTGGCCAAAAAAGAGCAGTTAATACTGATGCTGAATCGGCGAGGGTTTTCCACCTTTGTTATGTGTCGTTCCTGTGGTGAGACTATTAAATGTCCTCAGTGCACCATGCCTTTGGTTTATCATCGGGATGGCCGTCTGCTGTGCCATCACTGTGATATTCAGATGCCGGTGCCAGATATTTGCCCTAAATGCGGCAGTCATTATATTAAATATTTTGGTTCTGGTACGGAAAAGCTGGAGCAGGAGCTGTCTCAGCTGGTGCCCCAGGCCAGAATTGTTCGGATGGATAGGGATACTACCAGTCGTAAATTTGCACATACGGAGATATTGGACAAATTCCGTCGGGGAGAATATGATATATTATTAGGCACCCAAATGGTAGCTAAAGGCCATGATATTCCCAATGTAACAGGAGTAGGCATCCTTAGTGCGGATTCTGCTCTGAATATGCCGGATTTTCGGGCGGCGGAACGGGTTTTTATGCTGATTACCCAGACAGCAGGCCGAGCAGGTAGAGGGGAAATACCTGGGCGGGTAGTGGTGCAATGCTACAATCCAGAGCATTTTGCCCTGCAAACTGGTATGTCCCAGAATTATGGGGAGTTTTTCAAGCAGGAAATGCGTTTGCGGCAGGCTTTGTTTAATCCTCCCTATAGCCGTTTGATAAAACTAATTTTCCAAAGTCCTCAGGAGCAGGAGGCCAAAGAGATGGCCATATACCTGCGAGATGCCTATCAGGCTGTATTTGGAGATAGCGCCATTTATCAGGCTATAGGGCCTGCCCCAGCTATGATGTCCTGTTTGCGGGGGATATATCGCTATGTACTTCTCCTGAAAACAGGAGATATCTGGGGCGTTTTGGATTTCCTGCGGCACCAGGGAATGGCTGGCAATATGCAGGTGGCAGTGGATATAGATCCTTTGACTACCTCTTGATAAGATAAATTATTGGATAAAGGAAAGAAATAAACTATGGAGAAAACCCTTTTACAGGCTCGTTTAACAGCAGCCTATAATTATTTTCATCAGCATAACCATCTACAAAATATGCAGAGAATCAAGGAGCTGGCCCAAAAGCTAGAGACGGGCGAATATGGCATTGCTTTTGCAGGTCATTTTTCTGCTGGTAAGTCCCGCATGATTAACACCATTTTAGGGGAGAACCTATTGCCCTCCAGTCCTATTCCTACCAGCGCCAATCTTGTGCGAGTGCATAGAGGCAAGCCGGGGGAGGATTATGCCAGAGTTTATTTTCATCAGGATAAGCCAAGGAAATATTTAGCGCCCTATGATTATGACCTTTTGCGCGGTTTCTGCCGGGATGGGGATGCTATTCGGGAAATAGAGCTGTGCCGCAGTGATTTGTCCCTGCCAGAGCAGGTAATCGTTATGGATACCCCTGGTATAGACTCTGCTGATGACGCCCATAGAAGGTCTACAGAGGAAGCACTGCACCTAGCAGATATTATTTTCTATGTTATGGATTATAATCATGTGCAGGCGGAGCTGAATCTTTCCTTTACCAGAGACTTGACTCAGGCAGGCAAGGTGGTTTATTTGGTGGTGAATCAGATAGATAAGCATGTGGCAACGGAACTGTCCTTTGACAGCTTTTGTCAGGGGGTACGGGAGGCTTTTTTGAATTGGGGTGTTCAGCCAGCAGGCTTTTATTTTACCTCTCTCCGCTATTCAGACCATCCAGATAATCAATTTGTTCAGCTGCAGGAAATGCTTAAACAGCAGATTGCCCAGCGGGAAAATACCTTGCTTACTTCTATTGAGGCTTCTCTTCATAAAATATTGCAGGAATATCAGCAGGACCAGATACAGCTGAGACAGGAAAATATGTCTGAGGCTGTAGCGGTTTTGGCAAGGCTGAAACCGGAAAGGGAAAAACAGCTGCGGGAGGATTATTTCCGTCTCCAGCAGGAGCAGGTGAATTTGCAGTCCAATTGGGAGCAAGAGCTTGATGAGGCTGTGGAGAAGATTATGGATAATGCATATTTGATGCCAACCTCTACCAGAGATTTGGCTAGGGATTATCTGGAGGCCTGTCAGCCTGATTTCAAGGTGGGATTCTTTGGCCGTGGCAAGAAAACTTTGGCAGAAATAGCAAGGCGTCGTCAGCTGTTTTTTGAGGATGCCAGTGAAAAGGCTAAAACACAGCTGGCTTGGCATATTAAAAGCTATTTGGTGGATTTTGCCAGAAAACAGCATATTGATGATGCGGATTTGCTGGATTTTGTGGAAAAGATGGAGATTCTACCACCAGAGGAGCTTCTGATAGAGGCTATGCGTTCAGGAGCCAAGCTTACTCAGGATGGTACCTATGTTATGAATTACACAGCCAATTTTGCTGAAGGCACCAAGGCGGTGGCTAGACGCTTCTGTTATGCTTATAAAGAAAAGGCAGGGGCTTTGCTGGAACAGCGGCGCAAGGCTAGAGGGGCAGAAATCCTTAAACAGCTGCAGGCCTTGGCAGATTATGGGCCAGCCTGGGAGGTGATAAAGCAGGCAGAAATTATTGCCAAGGAGGAAGCTCTGGAGCTGAGAGAGCTGGAAAAGGTCAATAAATTGCCAGAAAATTGGCAGGAGATTTTTGCTGCAGTTCCTTTGGATGAGGAAATCGTTCCACCTATGAGTAGGGAAGAAGCTGTTCTTCATCAAGGAGTCTTTGCTGGGGAAGCAATAGCTGACTCAGGAAATCAGGGAAATGCGGAGGCTGGTAGGCAGGTAGAAAAAACAGGGATTGCTGAGCCTAAGAAAGCGCAGGTTGTAGTAGAGTCTGTTGAGGCAGAGAATAATATGTCTGGCCATGAGGCTTTGAGCTATTGGGGGAATAAGCTGCGGCAGGGTAGCAAGATGATACAGAATATTCCTATGCTGAAACAGCTGTCTGAGGAGTTGGCAGAAAGAGCCCAGCGGTTGGATAATAAGGGGTTTATGGTAACTCTTTTTGGTGCCTTTAGTGCAGGTAAATCCTCCTTTGCCAATTCGCTGTTGGGCGAGGGGCTACTGCCTGTATCGCCAAATCCAACTACGGCAGCTATTAATAAGATTTGTCCTGTGGATGAAATGCATCCTCATGGTACCGTGGTGGTAAAGCTAAAGGATGAGGCCATGCTGTTGGCGGATGTCAATCGTGCTCTGGGAGCCTTTGAACTGCAGGGAAGCAGTATAGCTGAGGCTGAGAGGCAGGCTGGGATAGCTTTGGAGGATGATAGCAATGATCGTCAGCGGGAAAAATCCTTTCTGAGAGCTTTCCTTAAGGGATTGTCAAAGGCTTCCTCTCATCTGGGACAGGAGATTTGGTGTCAGCTGGAGGATTTTGGGGCCTATGCTGCTCAGGAGGAAAAATCTTGCTTTGTGGATTGGCTGGAGGTTTATTATGATTGCCAGCTTACTAGATTGGGAATTACCCTGGTGGATACTCCGGGAGCGGATTCCATTAATGCCCGCCATACCAATTTGTCCTTTAACTACATTCGTCAATCTGATGTGGTGCTGTTTGTTACTTATTACAATCATGCCTTTAGCCGGGCGGATAGAGAATTTTTGATTCAGCTGGGCCGTGTGAAGGATTCTTTTGCCTTGGACAAGATGTTCTTTATTGTTAATGCCATTGATTTGGCGGAGAATCAGCAGGAAGCCCAGGGAGTCATTGACTATGTGGCGGACCAGCTTCGAAAATTCGGGGTAGGTCAGCCAAGAATGTTTGGTTTGTCCAGTCAAGAAATTCTGAAAAGCAAGGAAGCAGGACAGACACAGGGCTTTGCCTTTGAGGATGCCTTTTACAATTTTGTTTTCCATGAGTTGACAGAGATTGCGGTAAATGCTGCAGCTGGTGAGTACAAACTGGCTCAGGAGCGTCTGCAGGAGCTGATTACTCTAAGTCAGGGAAATGCTGGGGAAAAACAGCAGCGTCGTCTGGAACTGGAGGATCAGCAAAAAAAGGCTGATGGGATACTGGCTGGGTTGGATAATGGAGAAATGGAGAAGCGTCAGCAGCAGGAATTGCAGGAGCTGATATATTATGTTAATCAGCGGGTGTTTATTCGCTATATGGATTTCTATCGGGAATCCTTTAATCCTGCTACTCTGCAGAAAAAGGGCAATAATAGCAAAATGCTGGCCAAGGCGCTAACGGAGCTTCTTAACAGCATGGGCTTCGACTTTGCACAGGAGCTGCGGGCAACCAGTCTGCGGTTGGAAAAATTCCTCCAGAAGCAAGGTGTGAATCTGCAGCAGCAGATAAATGACAAATTGCGGGAAATCAGCGGAGAACTGCCTCTTTCTCTGCAGGATGTTTCTTATAGCTGTGATTTGGAGTATGTTACAGCTTTTCAGCAGGCAGAGGAGAAATATTTCCAATCTGCTTTGGCTATCTATAAAAATCCCAAAGCTTTCTTTGAAGGAGGAGGCAGTCGGGAAATGGCTGATGCCTTGGAGAAGCTTTTGCATCCACTGGCTGATAAGTATCTGGCTCAGCAACAGGAAATGCTGGCTCAGGAAATGAGCCGAGGGGTAGAGATGGTTTTCGGTCAGGTAAAGGAGCGTTTCCAGAACCGTTTGGCAGAGAATTTTGCCGCCAGCAAAGCTGCCCTGGAGGGAGATGTGCCAGTAGAAACACTGCTGGATATTCAGAAGCAATTAGGTTATGGCGGTATTGAATAGTATAGGGCTGTAGAGATCAAGGAGTGGAAAGATTATGAAATTTGAATTTAGCAAATGGCAGGGTACAGGTAATGATTTTGTAATGGCGGATTGTTTGAAGAATCCTGCTTATATAGCTACGGTGGATTGGGCCAGGGAAATCTGTGACCGTCACTACGGTATTGGGGCTGATGGTATTTTGCTGGTGCTGCCTTCTGATAGGGCGGATATTCGTATGAGGATTATTAATGCTGATGGCAGTGAGGCTGAGATGTGTGGTAACGGTATTCGTTGTTTTGCCCGCTATGTTTATGAAATGGGTTATGTAAAAAACGAAGAATTTACGGTGGAAACTGGGGCAGGGATTCTGGTGCCAAAAATCATTAAGGAAAATAATGTCATTTCCATGATTCAGGTGGATATGGGAGAGCCTATTCTGGAGGGAGATAAAATCCCTGTGGCTGGCTATGGCATGAACCGGGTGATAAATGAGGATATTCAGGTGGAGGGACAGAATTTCAAAATGACCTGTGTATCTATGGGGAATCCTCATTGTGTGGTATTTGTAGAGGATGCAGAGAATTTCCCTATTTTTGAAATTGGTCATTCCTTTGAGATTCACGAGAAATTCCCTCGCAAGACCAATACGGAATTTGTGCAGGTTTTGGATCGTCAGCATCTGCGCATGAGAGTATGGGAGCGGGGAGCAGCAGTTACCTTGGCTTGCGGTACTGGCTCCTGTGCAACCTTAACAGCAGCGGTTCTGAATGATTTGGCGGATCGCCGGGCGGAAATCCAGTTGGATGGTGGCAAGCTGGTGGTGGAATGGGCTAAGGATAATCATCTGTACATGACAGGCCCGGCTCTGGAGGTTTATGCTGGCACTTACGAAATCAAGGATTAAGCAGGGTTTTTCTTTTGTAAGTTGAATGTTACTGTTATTTAGTGATATAATAGA
>DAVZJH010000095.1:0-6402 GCA_052272885.1 Anaerovibrio sp.
CCAGAGAGAAATTTTACCTGCTGGTGGAGCAGGTGGATGAGCCTAAGACGAGAGCCAAATATGATGAACGACTGGACCGAATAGACAGCATTCTCAATGGCATTAATGAGGCCTTGGACAAGGATTGGCAGAATATTTATGATGCCTTTAGGGTGCTGGATTACAAGGAAACCAAATTTATTAATATGCCAGGTGGGAAGCTGGATATAGATCCAGACTTGCGGGAAGCTATTAAGAAAGCCAATGAAGGCGTAAAAACTGCTGTAGAGCAGATGCGGAAGGATTTTGTGCTGGATCCTGAGGACATTATGCTGGAGGATTTGGCCAAGCTGTATCAGGATGCAGAGGCTATTGTAGAATTGGTGTTGGAATTTAATCAGGCTTATAAGGCGGTCAAGAAGGAGCGGAATATTATTGACTATGGTGATATGGAGCATTATGCCCTACAGCTTTTAATGACGGAGGATTCCACGCCAGACCATATTCAGCCTTCTGAGGCGGCCCTGCAGCTGCGGCGAAAATACCGTGAAATCATGGTGGATGAATATCAGGATACCAATCAGGTACAGGATACCATTGTGTCCTTGATTGCAGGAGAGAATCAGGGCAATCTCTTTATAGTGGGAGATGTAAAGCAAAGTATATACGGCTTTCGTTCCTCAGAGCCTGCCCTGTTTATGAATAAATATGAAAAATATGATAGTGGCAACGAGGCTCAACAGTTGATTACCCTAGGGCGGAATTTCCGCAGTCGACAGGAAATTCTTTCTGCTGTAAATTTTATTTTTGCCCAATTAATGACCACAGAGCCGGCGGAAATTGATTATGACCAAAGAGCCATGCTAAATCCAGGGGAGCCTTATGGTTATGAAAAGGGGCCGGAGCAGGGAGAGGTATTCCCTGCGGACAAGGCTGTGGAGCTGGATATTATCATGGAGCAGGGCTTGGAGGACACTCAGGGAGACCAGGAAGATGCTCAGGGGGACCAGGAAGATGCTCAGGGGGACCAGGAGGAAGCACAGGAAGAGCTAAAAAGCTTCCAGCTGGAGGCACAGTATATTGCCAGCCGTTTGTTGGAGCTAAAAAATTCTGGTTATTTGGTTTTTGACAAAGCTCTGGCTCAGGGGGAGAATAATGGCTATCGGCCAGTGCGTTGGCGGGATATGGTTATTTTGCTGCGTGCTGCCTCTGCCAAGGCAGAGATTTTGCAGGAAATTTTTCAGCTAAATAATATTCCTGTTTTTGCGGCTGTAGATGGGGGATATTTCCAAAACACAGAGATACAGGTGGTAACCAGCGTTCTGTCCATTATTGATAATGCCATGCAGGACATTCCTTTAGCGGCTGTGCTTTATTCGCCTATTGTTGGGTTAACAGCCCAGGAATTGGCTCAGATAAGGCTGGCTGCTGAGGAGCAGAATCTCTATCAGGCCTTGATACAGGCTGGTTGTCCAGAGTCTGAGCTGGAACTATCTCTCAAGGATAGGATAGGTGTATTTCTGGAGAAGCTAAGCCGTTGGCGGCAGCAAGCTCGCTCTATGGGGGTGCCAGAGCTGCTATGTCAGATTTATCAGGACACAGGCTACTATGATTATGTAGGCTGTATGCCAGGGGGGATTCTGAGGCAGGCCAATTTACGCATGCTGATAGATAGAGCTAGGGAATATGAAAATACCAATTATCGAGGCTTATTTAGATTCCTTAGCTTTGTAGAAAAAATTAAAAGCATGGACACGGACCTTTCTGTGGCTAGAACTCTGGGAGAAAATGAGGATGTTGTCCGTGTTATGACAATTCACAAATCCAAGGGTTTGGAATTTCCTATTGTAGTGCTGGCAGATATGGCTAAAAGATTTAATATGAATGATCTGAAGGAGCCGGTTCTGGTACACAAAAAGCTGGGGCTTGGCTTGCATAATATAGATACCGTAAAATCTGTATCTTATCCCTCCTTTGCCAGATTGGCGGTAAAGGCTGGCATTCAGAAGGAAATAAAGGCAGAGGAACTGCGGGTTCTGTATGTGGCTATGACTAGAGCTAGGGAAAAACTGATTATGACAGGCAGGGTAGCTAATGGTCAGAAGTCTGTGGAAAAGTGGTGCCAGTATCGTAATTATAGCTGTCAGGATAAGGCTTGGCAGGATGAATTGCCTCGTCAGACCTTGCCAGCCTATGGCATTAGTCAGGCCAATTCCTATTTGGATTGGGTGGCCTCAGCAGTAGCAAGACACCCAGAGGCAGGTCAGGCCTTTGCTCAATTTGAAGGATTGACACCGGAACAATATGGACAAGGATTAGGCTATATGCAAGTGGCTATGGGCCGGGAAAGTCAATGGCAGGTACATTTGATTCCTGCCGGGGATATTTGCCAGCCAGGTATGGAGGCTGAGGCCAGCAAGGAGATTCTGGAAAAAGTAATTGCTGGGGATTTACTGCCAGCCAAGGAGATATGGACACAGCGCATTAATAGGGTGCTGGATTGGCAGTATGATTTTCAGGGCACAGAGAAGGTGCCAGCGAAGCTGTCTGTTTCCGAGCTGAAAAGACGCTTTGGCAGGGAGCTGGAGCAGGAGGGTACTGATTATGAATTGTTGTGGACAAAGGAGGCTGGCTCAGAGATTGCCACTGAGAGTGGTCTGTCTCCTGAGCAGCAAAGAGAATATAATTATCCAAGGCCTGTATTCCTCCAGCGCCAGCAGGAGGGCAGGCAGGTATCCCGCAGTACAGAATATGGTACGTTGATGCACAGTGTTATGCAGCATCTGGATTTGACTCAGATACTGGATAAGGATGGCGTAGAGAAACAGCTGGAGGAAATGGTATATAGGGAGATTATCACTCAGGATCAGCTGTCAATGGTTAATACGCCTCAGGTAGCAGGCTTTTTTGCTTCTCCGCTGGGGCAGAGAATGCTGCAGGCGGATAAAATATGGCGGGAAATGCCTTTCTGCCGTATGCTGCCAGCAGAGCGTTATTTTTCAGAGGTACGCACCTCGGAGGCAGAGATTTTTAATCAGGGTGTTATTGATGTACTGTTTCAGGAAAAGGGGAAGCTGGTGTTGATAGACTATAAAACGGATAGAAATACCAATGCCCATCATGTGAAACAGCTCTACAGTCTACAGCTGGAGCTATATAGCCAGGCAGTGGAAGCTGTTCTGAACAGCAAGGTAGTAGAAAAATATCTTTATATGCTGCGGGATGGCAGTATCGTTAAGGTGTGAACCTAGGTTTATTTTTTCATTGTTTTCCAAAAATTTCCACAAGGCTATTGCTAAAGCCAGTGGCAATGATATAGAATATTTATGTTATCATTTTTTTAAACTAGTAAAGGATATAAGTAATATCCTGGGGTGCAGAGGCTTTGCTGCGCCCCCAGCAAGGAGAGGATTCAATATGGCTAAGAAAATTGTAGTAATTCCAGGTGATGGTATTGGCAGCGAGATTACCGATTCTGCCGTAGAGGTTCTGAAGAAAGTAGCAGAGAAGTTTTCTCTGGCACTGGAATATGAATACAAGGATGCTGGTGGTACTGCCTATGATAAATTTGGTACTCCTCTGCCAGAGGATACCTTAGAGGCCTGCAAGGCTGCTGACGGTGTGCTCTTTGGTGCTGTAGGCGGTGACAAATGGGATAATGTGGAGCCATCTCTGCGGCCTGAAAAGGCAATTCTTGGTCTGCGCAAGGGCTTGGGCTTATATGCAAATCTGCGTCCCGTGAAGGTAGCAGATGCTTTGGTTGAGTACTCTCCTTTGAAGCAGGAGCTGGTAAAGGGTGTAGATTTGGTTATTGTTCGTGAGCTGGTAGGCGGTATTTATTTCGGCGAGAAATGCGAGTCTGAGGCCTACAATGGCACTGAGCGGGCTTGGGATTTGGAGAATTACTCCATTCCAGAGGTACAGAGGATTGCCAAGCTGGCCTTTGAAACAGCCCGCATTCGTCGTGGCAAGGTAACTTCTGTAGATAAGGCTAATGTATTGGCTACCTCCCGTCTGTGGAGACGCACTGTAGCTCAGGTTGCTCAGGATTATCAGGATGTGGAGCTGAATAATCTCTATGTGGATAATTGCGCTATGCAGCTGGCAGTTCGTCCTACACAATTTGATGTTATTGTAACCGGCAATCTCTTTGGTGATATTCTCAGTGATGAGGCTGCTGTTATCGGTGGCTCCATTGGCATGATGCCATCAGCTTCCATTGGTGAGCTGACCAGCCTTTATGAGCCAATTCATGGCTCTGCTCCAGATATTGCTGGCAAGGGTATTGCCAATCCAGTAGGTACCATTCTTTCTGCTGCTATGCTGTTGAGATATTCTCTCAATGAGGAGGAGGCAGCTCAGGCCATTGAGACTGCTGTGGACAAGGCTTTGGCTGAGGGCTGGCGGACAGCTGATCTCTGGCATGAGGGCTTTAAGAAGGCAGACACCAAGACCATGACACAGGCTGTTATTGCTAATCTCTAATAGAGGAGGAGCCATATATGAATGGAGCTCAGGTAATTGTGGAAATCCTGCGGGAGCAGGGTGTAGATACTCTTTTTGGCTATCCGGGAGGTATGATACTTCCTCTTTATGATGCCCTTTATGATGCAAAGGATATCAATCAGATTCTTACCACTCATGAGCAGAATGCGGCTCATGGGGCAGATGGCTACGCCAGAGCTACAGGCAAGGTGGGGGTGTGTATTGCCACCTCCGGCCCAGGGGCTACCAATCTGGTAACTGGCCTGGCTACCGCCTTTATGGATTCTATTCCAGTGGTGGCTTTTACAGGACAGGTAGATACCGACCTGCTGGGGCGGGATTCCTTTCAGGAAATAGACATTATGGATGTTACCATGCCTGTTACCAAGCATAATTACAAGGTAAAGGATCCTAAGGTGCTGGCTAAGGTGGTGCGGGAAGCTTTTCGCTTGGCCAAACATGGCAGACCAGGTCCGGTGCTGGTGGATATTCCCAAGGATATTTTGTTGAATCCTGCGCCATTCTATGAGGATGATTATGTGCCTAGAAAGCCGGGACAGCCAGATGCAGATTTCAAGATTTGCGTAGCTGAGGCAGCAGAGGTTATTTGTCAGGCTAAGCAGCCGGTAATTATTTCTGGTGGCGGTGTTATTAACGCTGGAGCTACCCAGGACGTTATTGCCTTTGCAGAGCACTACCATTTGCCTATTGTATTTACCTTGATGGGTATTGGCGGTGTTCCAGCAGAGCATCCTAATGTATTGGGCTTTGCAGGAATGCATGGCAACAAGGCTGCTAATAACGCTGTGGCTAATGCAGATTTGGTTATTTCTCTGGGCAGCCGTTTTGCCGATAGGCAGACGGGAAATCTGGATAAATATACTGCTGGCACCAAATTTATTCATGTGGATATAGACCCAGCGGAGATAGATAAAAATATTGCTAGTTCCATAGGCTTGGCAGGAAATATGCAGAATATCCTGAAAATGCTGAGTCAGCGGGAGCCATCCTCCAATTTAGATGAATGGTGGAAACAGATTCGAGGCTGGCGCTGTGAATATGCCTATGATTATCATGTGTCCAGGTTAACTGTGCCTTGGGCTATGCACTGCATTGCCAAGGCTGCCAGTGGACAGGAATATGCCTTTGCCACCGATGTAGGTCAGCATCAGATGTGGTGCGCCCTTCATCTAAGAGTGCAGGAGCCTAGAACCTGGTTTACCTCTGGCGGTTTGGGAACTATGGGCTTCGGTTTGCCGGCGGCTATGGGCGCCCAGGCTGCTTATATGGATGCCGGCAGTCAGCGGCGGGTTATTCATGTAGCTGGTGATGGCGGCATCAAAATGACTGGTAATGAATACTATACCATTGCCAGATTGAATCTGCCGATTATTTCTATTATTGTGAATAATACCAGTCTGGGCATGATTCGTCAGCTGCAGAAGGTTAATTATCGGGAGAGATATATTGCTTGTCAGCTGGATTATCCTATGGATTATGCTGGTTATGCTAGAAGCTTCGGTATTGAGGCGGAGAATGTGGATAGTACAGAAGGATTTGCCACAGCCTTGAAGCATGCTATGGCAGAAAGACGGCCATATGTTATCGTTATGAACATTCATAGAAGCTTTGTGGAGCCTATGATTAAGGGCGGCGCCCGCATTAATGAATTTGTAGACTTTACAGATTAAAAATTTTCGTAGCATTGCCAGGGAAATTTGTGCTAGTCCTAATGAATAGTGGAAGATGGAATGACAGTGAGAGAATTGTGCTCACTGTCATTTTTTTTAGGTTTTAAAATTTTTTTCAAAAAAGTGTTGACAATATGCCCTGTATTCGCTATAATTTCAATTGTTGTCACGCAAGTGAGAAAACAGAATAACGGCCCGGTAGTTTAGTTGGTTAGAATGCCGCCCTGTCACGGCGGAGGTCAGGGGT
>DAVZJH010000096.1:0-6384 GCA_052272885.1 Anaerovibrio sp.
ACCCCATGCTAACGGGTGCTAAGGCTCCCTCCTCTTAGGAGGGAGTTAAGCACCCGTAAGGCTCTGGATTTATTCGACTAAATTCAGTGGGAGTCTAAAGCTCCCACTGAATAAGTCTCATTTTACTTTACATCCCCCGAGCTGCTATCTGCCAGGGATATTATTTTGCGCAGTCTATTAGCAGCCGCCCCTCGACTAATGCCCAGCATTTCTCCCAGCTCTGATAGGGAAGCATCTGGTTCAGCCAGTCTAAGTCGGGCCATTTCTGCCATTTTAGGAGGCAGCTTGTCCAGCTCTCCCCTGCTTTCCAGCTGATGAATAGCCTGCACCTGAGCCACCGAGGCACTAACTGTGCGCTGTAGGTTAGCAGTTTCACAGTTTACCAGCCGATTGACCTGATTCCGCACCTCCCGCAGATTGCGAGCCACTTCCAGCTGTTCTACTGCCTTAGGAGCTCCCAGCATAGCCAGAAGATCCATAATCTCCTCTCCATCCTTCATATAGACCTGATAATTGTTTTTTCTATCCGTAATCCCTACGGGAAAATCCATTTTTTTCAGTACCTGCATCAAGGTATTAGCAAAGGGATAACTGTTAGCCACAAACTCCAAATGAGCCTTGGCCTCCGGCCGGTTCACCGTACCGCCCCCAAGAAAAGCCCCTCGCAAATAAGCCTTACGGCAGCACTGCCGCCGCAAAAGCCCCCTATCATGACCTACATAGCCTTCATTGTCCCCCAGCATCCCCAAGGATTCCATCAAGGGACGAACCTGAGGAGAGGGAGCTACCCGCAAAAAATAACTATTATTCTTTTTCAGCCTCTTAGCTCGGCTTACGGTAACCTCCGGCTTTACCTGACCGTTAGCCTTCAAAAGCTGCAACACCCTGCGGGCTACAGCTGCATTTTCTGTGACAAAATTCAGGCCCAGATTCATAGCTGGGCCAATGGTCATGGAGGCTCCCATCCGCAAAAGAGCTGCCAGCTCTGCATTTTGACAGCATATCTTGCGGGTGGAGGCTCTAACCAATTCATTTTTTACTTCTGTTGCAAAAGATGGCATAGCTGCCTCACAGAGTTTCGTACACTACCCGCATAACGCTGTCGCACAGCTTCTTAGGGTCATGATGAATTGCATCCTTGGAGGTAATCAAATCCGCCTTAATAATGCCTACCCCCAGCTGATTCAAAGCATCATCATCAACTACCACAGGATAAGCTCCTGTTTCTGCATATTTCTGCTTCAAATCCTCTGGCACCGGCGTTGAGTTCACAATAACATAATCCACTGCATTACGGCCTGCATGATCCATAATAGCCTTTACATGCATGGAGGCAGTATAGCCGTCAGTTTCTCCCGGCTGAGTCATCACATTACAGATATAGATTTTCACCGCCTGACTACGGCAAATGGCATCACCAATACCCTCCACCAAAAGATTAGGTATCACACTGGTATACAAACTGCCTGGCCCCAGCACTATAGCCTCCGCATTGCGAATGGCATCCAAGGAGGACTGCACCGCCTCGGCGTATTCTGGATAAAGCTTTACCCGATGAATCCTTTTATGAGCCTCTGGAATCTGGGATTCACCACATACCACCGTTCCATCCTCCATAATGGCATCCAAACGGACAAATTCCTTGCTGGCTGGCAACACCTGTCCCTTTACCGCCAGAACCTTGGAGGATTCCTTCAAGGCTGTTTCCACATCTCCAGTTACCTGAGTCATAGCAGCAATAAACAAATTGCCAAAGCTATGACCTGACAGCTCACTGCTGCCCTCAAATCTGTGCTGGAAAAGCTTCTCCATCAAAGGCTCTGTATCCGCCAAGGCCACCAGACAATTCCGCAAATCTCCCGGAGGAATCATACCCAATTCCTGACGAAGCCTGCCAGAGGATCCACCATCATCTGCCACCGTAACCACCGCAGTTACATTGGAGGTAGCCTGCTTGATACCTCGAAGAAGCACTGAAAGGCCATGTCCGCCTCCCACCACCGTAATAGCAGGTCCCTTGCCCAGCATACGCTTCTCATAGATAAGATCCACCAGCTTCTCAGAAGGGTTGGAGGGCAGCAGCACCGTAATAACGGATTTAATAACAAACTTAGCTGCCACCAGCATAATACTTACACCAGCAGCCACCATTATCATGCCAGCAATGACGGTATATTTATAATCATAGCCTCCAGACCATAGATACACCGCTCGGAAAATAGCCTCTTCAATGTGGTCAATATACTTGTAGTTAAAAACCACCGCTATACCCAGACTGACAATCATTACGCCAGCAGCAAACAAAAGCAGCCATCGCTTGAATTTCATGCCTGGATACAGCCATTTCAACAAGTGCATTTACAACGCTCCCTTATACTTCTTCCCGCACATGCTCCCAGACCTCATTCTTCATCAGGTCACGATGCTCCAGCTTTACCAGACAGCCCTTTTCCTTCAAAAGCTGATAAATATGGTTGGCAATAAATACAGAACGATGCATACCGCCAGTACAGCCCGCAGCAATAACCAGCTGAGCCTTCCCCTCCTTCTCATACTGAGGAATCAGGAAATTTACCAGATTGTCCAAATGCTGCTTAAACTCCTTGGTAACAGGCCACTGGTCAATATAAGCAGCCACCTCTGGCACCGCACCACTCTTGTGGCGCATGGATTCCACATAGAATGGATTTGGCAGGAAACGCACATCAAAAACCAAATCTGCATCCAGAGGCATACCAAATTTAAACCCAAAGGAAATCACATTAATATTCATCTTTTCTCCCACTCTTGGGGCAAAAAGCTTAAGAATCTTTTCCTTCAAATCTATTTTCTTCAAATCTGAGGTATCCACAATATAGGTAGCCTTGTTCCGAACAGAAGCCAGCCGTTCCCTCTCCTTGGCTACACCATCGCTGATACGGGAGCTAGGTGCCATAGGATGGCGACGGCGGGTTTCCTTATAGCGACGAATAATGGCCGCATCAGAAGCATCCATAAAAAGCAGTACATAGGGCTGATTATCCCTATCCATATCCTCCAGCACATGGGTAAAGGTATCAAAAAACTCCCTGCTGCGGGTATCCACTACCAATACTACCTTGTTGATACTGCCCCCAGACTGCTGACACAGCTCCGCAAATTTAGGAATAAATACCGGGGGAAGATTATCCACCACAAAATAGCCTATATCCTCCAGATAACGGCAAGCCTGAGTTTTGCCGCTGCCGGACATACCGGTTACAATGATAAACTCGCAAGTCTTATCCTGTTCCTTATCTTTTTCCATAATAACCTCCGCTATTTCCTTTACATACAGAAACGCTCCAATGCCTCAGCAACACCATCATGCTCATTATCTGTTACCATATATCTAGCCGCGGCCTTAGCCTCTGCATTGGCATTACCCATAGCTACACTAATAGCTACAGAGGTCAGCATGCTAACATCATTGCTAGAATCTCCAATAGCCAATACCTGCTCGCTAGGAATGTTCAGAATCTCTGCCAGCTTGGCAATGGCAGTAGCCTTGTTGACCCCTGGCTTAATCAGCTCCACATAGGTAGGTGCTGACTTCATAGCCTCAATACGGCCACCAAACTTCTTCTGAACCAGCTTGATAACCGCATCTGCCTGCTCTGGAGTATCGGTCATAATCAACATCTTTGGCACATGAACATTATATTTATAAATATCCTGACCTACAGTTCTGCCCTGCACACCGCAGGCCTTCTGATAATACTTAGCATGCTCATCATTTACAATGAAATACAGCTGGTCATCACTATAGAGATGAATATACAGCTCACACTCCTGAGCAAAATCCAACAAATCCTTAACCACTGCTTCATCCAGATAGGAAGCATAAAGCTCCTTGCCACCAGCAGTCTTAATGAGAGCACCATTGTAGGTAATAATTGGCACATCCAGCTCCAGCTCCTGAGCATAAGGCAGGGTTGAGGCATACATTCTGCCTGTAGCAATGGTAAAGATTACCCCTGCCTCTACAGCCC
The DNA here is from genome assembly GCA_052272885.1 of Anaerovibrio sp. Classification (GTDB taxonomy): domain Bacteria; phylum Bacillota; class Negativicutes; order Selenomonadales; family Selenomonadaceae; genus Anaerovibrio. The sequence goes on from DAVZJH010000096.1 coordinate 4,011, forward strand.
GCTTAATCATATGCTTGTTGCCCCTAGAAATCTTGTGCTCATTGTTGAGCAATGTACCATCCATATCTGTAACAAATAATTTTGCCTGCATTTTTATTCTCCTCTTGTAAGTGTATTTGTTTTAATTTATATAATATCTAAATACAAAGTATCATATGCCCACCATAAAATCCTATGGACTAAAGGTAACAGTTACCGTCTGTCCCTGCTGGATAGCTGTACCTGGAGCAATGCTTTGACTCTTAGCCAGTCCATTGCCCTGAATATCAATACCCAGCCCCCGCTGTGCCAAGGTCTGAGATGCTTCCTTGATGCTCATGCCCTGCAAATTTGGCATACCCTTGCCGTCATCCACAGGCTTAGGTGCTTCTGTCTTATCCTTGTTCATATCCTCAAAGGTATCACTGGATGGACTGATATGCATAAACCTCAGCAGCTGGGCAAAAATATCCCTAGCTACTGGAGCAGCAATCTGACCGCCATAAAAAGATCCTGCTGATGGATCATCAATAACCACCAACACCACAATACGAGGGTCCTCCACCGGAGCAAAGCCACAGAAGGAGGCTATATATCTGCCCTCCATATAACCGCTGGTATGCTCATTAATCTTCTGAGCCGTACCTGTTTTACCAGCAATACGATAGCCCTTGACACCAGCCTTGGCGCCACCGCCTGTAGCAACTACCTGCTCTAGAAGTCCCACCAGGGTTTTATCTGTGGCAGATTCCAGCACCCTGCCAACCTCCTCCTTGCCAAAGGACTTGTACTCAGTACCATCGGCATTAGTAATCTCCTTGATGATATGAGGCTTCAACAGCACGCCATCATTGGCAATAGCCGACATAGCCGTTACCAGCTGGAGAGGAGTAACTGCAATACTTTGACCAATGGACATGGTAGCCACATCTGAATTTACCATATCCTTAGGGTTAAACAAAATTCCCTCCTGCTCTCCCGGCAGCTCTATACCAGTAAGACGGCCAAAACCGAATTTCTGAGCATATTCCGTCAGCTTTTCCCCGCCTAGCCACAGGCCTACCTGAGCAAAACAGGTATTAATGGAATTTTTTACTACATCAATAAAGGTAACATTGCCAAAGGAGCCTCCATTCCAGTTCTGGATTCTTTTCTCAGAAACATCCACATGACCAGAATCATAAAAGGTCATATTCGGGGAAACAACCCCCTCCTGCAATGCCGCCCCAGCCACAATAGCCTTAAAGGTGGAGCCTGGCTCATAGATAGAGGCTACAGCTCTATTGCGCCATGCCTCGCCATTAGCATCTACCTCCCAATATTTATTAGGATTGTAGGTAGGTCGAGAAGCCATAGCCAGCACCTCGCCGGTTTTAGGATCCATAACCACCGCCGTAACAGCCTTTGGCTTGCTATCAACCACAGCCTTATCCAAGGCCTGCTCCACAATAAACTGCATGGTAGCATCCAAGGTCAGGGTAATATTCTTGGAATTATCTCCTCTATATCGCTTCTGGGCCGCCGAAAAAATAGAATCAAAAATAGGACGACCCCGCATATCAATCAGAATATCAGCATCCTGAGCCTCACCCTTCAGCAGATCATCAGCAGCCTGCTCCATACCAGCCAAGCCCACATCATCCGTACCGATAAACCCCAGCACATTGGCAGCCAGGCTATCATTTGGATAATACCGTTTTACCTCGTCATGCAGCTCCAGACAGTCATATCCATGAGCCTCCTTCAGCTCCTTAATAGCTTGTTCCTCATCTATTTCCAGACGCCTTTTTACATAAACAAAAACACCGCCGGTATCTATATCCTCCTGAATCTCCTCCGGCTTCAATTTGAGTATATCTGAAAGAGATGCTACTATATCATTCCTATCCTCTGCCTCAACCTTGCTGGGATTGAGAACCAGAGATTTGGCCATACGGCTGATAGCCAGCTCCCGACCATTTCTATCCGTTATTTTTCCCCGGGGAGATTGACGGGCTCTATTTTCTTCTGCTATGACTATCGCTCTCTGCTTCAGCTCACTGCCATCCACCAGTTGCAGCCATGCCACACGCACAATCAAAACCAGCATCAGACACCAGGCCCCAAGCAACAGATAGGCAAATCTATCTTGCATTTGATTTCGTTGTTTGTTCACCAATTTAACACTCCATAGTCTCCATCAAAACATATCTATCCTTTTATTTTACACTATATTATGACAAAAGCAAAAATTTTTTACCAAGCTAGGTTTTTACGGCTTTTATATGGATAAAAATAAATTTGTTTTGTATACAAAGATATAAGTTTACAAATTATTATCCTTACTGTTATAATATAACGAGAATGGTGGTGATTACAGTATGGATGCTACTGATAGAAGAATTTTAAAAAGATT
>DAVZJH010000097.1:0-6288 GCA_052272885.1 Anaerovibrio sp.
GCCGCCCGTTGTGAATCTGGCGTGGTCATAACCACCACATCCTCTGGCCGCAGGAGATATTCCAACATGAATTTATAATCCTTATCCTTTAGAATCCCCAAGAGAAAAATTCTCTTGCCATGTGGAAAGTAATAATCAAGACTTTGCCGCAAGGTCTTAATACCTGCAGGATTGTGGGCGCCATCAATCAGCACCTTATATGGATAGCCTGACAGCAGTTCAAACCGCCCAGGCCAGATTACCTGCTTCATACCTTTTTTCAAGGCTTTCTGTGTGAAGCGCAAATCATTAGCTGCCAGTACCATAAAGGCCGCTGCCGCTAAACCACTATTGGTCACCTGATGCAATCCCAGCAAGGACAGCTTATAATTCATATTGGCAAAAAGAGGATGCTTACCATTAAAGGCCACCAGCTGCTGACCAACCTCACATTCATTGCAATCCAAATGCAGCTTGGAAAGAGCCTCCATCTGCATATCTGTCAGAGCTCTATCCTGCGTACCATAACCGGTAGCTCCCAGATTTGGCGGTATGGACAACTGCCCCAACGGCTTCATAGCCTCAGTAGCAAAATCTCTGCCTGCCACATACAAATCAGCCTTTTTTTCCTGAGCCACCCTGGCAATAATTTCCAGAGCCTCACCCTCTGCCCCAGTTACTACAGGCACTCTGTCCTTAATAATACCAGCTTTATGGGTAGCAATACCCTCCAGAGTACCGCCGCATTTATCTGCATGCTCAAAGGTTACATTGGTAATTACCGACACCTCTGGCACAATAACATTGGTAGAATCCAAGAGGCCACCTAAGCCTACCTCAATAACTGCATATTCTACCCCAGCTTTCTGGAAAAGCAGAAAAGCCGCTGCCGTAAGCACCTCAAACTGGGTAGGATGCTCGTCTCCCTCTCCCTGCATGAACTCGCAAATATCCCGCACCACGCTAAGAGTCTCAGCAAATTGCTGCTGAGAAACAGGCTGGCCATCAATAACCATTCTTTCCGTATAAGAGGAAAGATGGGGAGAAATATACATACCTGTCCGAATCCCTGCCGCCTGCAAGCAGGAAGCCAGCATAGCTGTTACCGAACCTTTGCCGTTTGTACCTGTAACATGAATGGTTTTATATTTTTTCTGGGGATCTCCCAAAAGAAACATCAGCCTTTGGATTCTTGCCAAGCCCAGATTTACACCAAATACATTCAGCTCCTCCAGATATTCCAGAGCTTCCTGATAATTCATATCCTTTCCTCCTCAAAATAATTCTGCCAGATAAAATGATGTACCATAGCAGACCTGCTATAAGGCCCATCTATGGTACTATCATTATTTGTATAAAAATTTACAAAGTTGCCAAATAGCTAAGGCGCTCCTTGACAGCAGCCTGCTTCTCCTGATAGCCCTTCAGCTTTTCCTGCTCACCAGCAACTACCTCGGCAGGAGCCTTGGCCAGGAAGCCCTGATTGCCCAGCTTTTTCTCCAGACGGCTAACTTCCTTCTCTAAAGTAGCCATTTCCTTGTTCAGGCGGGCAACCTCCTTGTCCACATCAATAAGGCCCTTCAATGGCAGATAAATTTCTACGCCATTGACCACACCGGCCATAGCATTTTCTGGCTTGCCAGAACCAGCAGCCAGCATAGTAACAGGCTCTGCAGCAGCCAGTACAGTAAGATAGCCCTCATTGTCGGCAAATACCTGACGAAGAGATTCATCGGTAAAGTTCAAAATAACCTCACTCTTTTTACCTGGAGCTGCATTTACCTCCAAACGGAGAGCACGAATGGTCTTAATGGACTCCATAATAGCAGTCATGGCTGCCTCATCACTATCATTTATCAGCTGGGACAAAGCCTTTTCATCATTGCCAGGCCACTGGGATACCATAATGCTGATACCCTGGTGAGGAATATGCTGCCAGATTTCCTCAGTAATAAATGGCATAAATGGATGGAGCAAACGAAGTGTGCCTTCCAGTACATAGCCCAATACATACTGAGCTGTCTGACGAGGACGGATATTTTCCTTGTCATAAAGTCTAGCCTTAGCCAGCTCAATATACCAGTCACAGAATTCATTCCAGATAAATTCATAAATCAGACGGCCAGCCTCACCTAGCTCAAACTTCTCCAGGTTGGCAGTAACTCCCTGAGCAGTCTTGGCATAGCGGGACATAATCCACTTGTCAGCCAAGGTATAATCCTCCTCTGCTGGAACAAAGGACTTGTCAAATCCTTCCAGATTCATCAGCATAAAGCGGGAGGCATTCCACAGCTTGTTAGCAAAATTTCTAGTAGCCACAACACGATCATTGATAAATCTCATATCATTACCAGGAGTGTTGCCGGTAATCAGCATAAATCTCAGGGTATCAGCGCCATACTGGTCAATAACCTCTACTGGATCAATACCATTACCCAAGGATTTGGACATCTTTCGTCCCTGCTCATCTCTAACCAGACCATGAATGTAAACTGTCTTGAATGGGATATCCTTGCCAAATTCCAGCCCCATCATAACCATGCGGGCTACCCAGAAGAAAATAATATCATAACCAGTAACCAAGGTGCTGGTTGGGTAGAACTGCTTCAACTCAGGAGTTTCCTCTGGCCAGCCCATAGTTTCAAATGGCCACAGGCCAGAGCTGAACCAGGTATCCAGTACATCCTCATCCTGATGGAGATGCTTGCTGCCACATTTTGGACATACCTCTACATCGGTACGGGAAACAGTGGTTTCACCACAATCATCACAGTACCAGGCAGGAATCCGATGACCCCACCACAGCTGACGGGAAATACACCAGTCACGAATATTGTCCAGCCAGTTGCAATAGATTTTGGTAAATCTCTCAGGTACGAATTTGATTTTGCCAGTCCTAACAGCCTCTACAGCAGGCTTAGCCAAGGAATCCATCTTGACAAACCACTGGGTAGAAATCATTGGCTCAATGGTAGAATGACAACGGGAGCAATGACCAACAGCATGCTCATGATCCTCTACAGATACCAGCGCACCAATCTCTTTAAGCTCCTTCACCAGAGCCTTACGGCACTCATAGCGATCCATGCCCTCATATTTGCCAGCACCCTCAGTCATTTTACCAGTATTGGAAATAACCTTTATCTGCTCTAAGTTGTGACGGAGGCCCATTTCATAGTCGTTAGGATCATGGGCAGGAGTAACCTTTACGGCACCAGTACCAAAGGCAGAATCAACATATTCATCAGCAAAGAGAGGAATCTCTCTGTTGACTACTGGCAGAATCAGAGTTTTGCCAACCAGCTCAGTATAACGATCATCAGAAGGATTTACAGCTACGCCAGTATCACCAAACATAGTTTCAGGACGGGTAGTAGCTACCTCAACGTATTTGTCCTCACCCTTAATCTGATAGCGAATATGCCATAGATGACCGGCCTCAGTTTCATGCTCCACCTCAATATCAGAAATAGCAGTGTTGCAATCTGGGCACCAGTTAGTAATGCGGGTTCCCTGATAAATCAAGCCCTTCTCATAAAGGCTGACAAAAACCTCACGGACAGCCTTGGAACAGCCCTCGTCCATAGTAAAACGCTCTCTATCCCAATCCAAAGAGGAACCCAGAGAACGAAGCTGGCTCATAATACGGCTGCCAAACTCTTCTTTCCAATCCCAGACTCTCTCCAGGAACTTCTCACGGCCCAGCTCATAGCGATTGGTGCCTTCTGCCCGCAGAGCACCCTCTACCTTGGCCTGAGTAGCAATACCTGCATGATCACAGCCAGGCATCCACAGGGTATTATAGCCCTGCATACGACGCCAACGAATCAAAATATCCTGCAAAGTGTTGTCCAATGCATGGCCCATATGAAGCTGGCCAGTTACATTTGGAGGTGGGATAACAATACTATATGGTTCCTTTTCTTCCTCTACAACAGCATGAAACAGCTTGTTTTCCTCCCAGAAGCCATACCATTTCTTTTCAAAGCTTTTGGGGTCATAAACCTTGGGGATATTATTCTCTTCCATGTTCTCAAACTCCTTTATTTCAAATCAAAAAAGCTCTCCCGCCCAGCAAGGGCGAAAGAGCATATCTTCCGTGGTACCACCTAAATTTGCACATGAACTATGTGCACACTCAAGACCTAACGCCGTCCAGCGTTCCAGCCTACCAGCAATCCTTCAGCCAGACAACTCCAAAGCTACCTTCCCTGCTGGATAGTAAAGGCTTTCACCAACCGCCTTTCTCTCTACACTCATCTGGAGCAGGTACTCCTCTTCTTCACAGTCTTTGTGGTATAAAATTTGGTGCGGACGAGAGGGGTCGAACCTCCACGCCTTGCGGCACTGGATCCTAAGTCCAGCGCGTCTGCCAGTTCCGCCACGCCCGCACATCAGCTTATATATTCTAGCATAATTTGAAGTTCCTTGTCAAATTTTCCCTAGCTATATTTTATCAAACATTTTCCGCACTGATGGAGCGTTTTTGGTCAGCTTCTTAATGCTCAAATCCTCCGCCTTATTATTGGCTAACCTTAACTGGTTTTCAGAAGAAAGTAATGCATCCTTTGTCTTTTGCAAATGGGTGATGGTTTTGTCTATTTCATCTATGGCGGTTTTGAATTTTTTGCTAGCAATTTCATAATTGCGGCCAAAGCCCTGCTTAAAGGCATTCATATTTTCCTCAAAATGGGCTATATCCAGCTGCTGATTCTTGGCTGCCTCCAGTTCCTGACGATATTTTAGACTATTCAGGGCCGCATTCCGCAACAGGGTAATCATGGGAATAAAAAACTGGGGACGAATTACATACATTTTTTCGTAGCGATAGGAAACATCCACAATACCATTGTTGTATAATTCATTGTCCATTTCCAACAGGGATACCAGAACTGCGTATTCGCATTTCTTTTCTCGGCGATCCTTATCCAGCTCCTTGAAAAAATCCTCATTCTTATGCTTGGTGGCGGTTTCATCCATCTCGTTTTTCATTTCAAACATAATGGAAATAAATTCTGTACCCTCCATACTTTCCCGGAAGATGAAATCTCCCTTGCTGCCACTTTTGGCATCATTATCTTTCTCAAAATAAGCTGTAGGAAAAGCCGTCATCCGCAGGGAATTAAACTGAGTCAAGCAATGCTGTTCCAGACTTTCTCCCACCATTTTGGTGGACTGACGAGCCTTGAAATCCTTGTAGTAATCAATCTGCTCGTCCTTTTCCTTTAGTTGCTCATCCTTATGTTTCAGCTTGGCTTCATATTCCCTTTTCAAGGATTCCTCTCCTAGCTGCTTTTCCGTATCTTTATTAGATAATTGGTCCTTGAGACGAATAATTTCTGTATTCTTCTCTGCCAATTCCTTATCCCGTTCCATATTCTTGGCAAGAAAATCTGCTTTGATAGTATTTATCTCGTCTTTAGTTTGGGAAATCTCCTTTTCCTTTGCGTTTACAGCTTCTGATACTGCCAAATTCCTAGAGATTTCATTGTTCTTGATACAGGCCTCTAACTCCTGTATTTTTCTATCTTTCTCGGACAGCTCTGCATCTTTGGCTGAAAGAGCTTTATCTAATTGATTTTTCTGTTCCAGTCGAACTAAATCCAAATCCTTTTGCTGGGCGTCTTTCAACTCTTCCTCTCTTTTTTTTAGTTCCCTAGCAAATTCCTTATCCCGAACCTGCTTCACAATATTAGCATAGCCAGACTCATCAACCACAAAAACCTCACCACATTTTGGGCATTTAATCTCCTGCATCTCCCCACCTCCTAATTTAATAACTAAAAAAAATGTTTAACACCATTTATGTAGAGAATACTGCATCATTTCTGGAAAGAAGATATACACAATATTGATTCATACTAATACCTTCTCTTTGAGAATGCTCTGCCAGTGATCTGTGCAGGCTTCTAGGAATTCTTAATTTAAACTGCCCTGAATAGTCTTTCAGACTGTCTGGCTCATGGATTTCTACACCATCTTCCAATGCAGCTTCAATCCATGCTTTTTTTGCATCTAGTGCATTTGCTACTGCACTCTCCAATGTATCACCACAGGTAATGCATCCAGGTAAATCCGGGTAAGAGACCACAAATCCACCTTCATCTTTATCTTCCACAATTTCCATGCGATAAGACATTGCCATATAATCATTCAGCGTCTTCATCACTCTGCACCTCACTTTCTACAATCTGCCTTACCATTTCTACATATACTTTCTTAATTGGCTCATGCTTTGGTATTGTAATTGGCATAATCTATAGCATCATCGATTAATCTAAGAATATGATCTGCTGGAACAAGGTCATC
>DAVZJH010000098.1:0-6040 GCA_052272885.1 Anaerovibrio sp.
ACAAAACTTCCTATATAATTTTACCCCAATGAGAATTTTTGTCAACAAAAAGTTGAAATGTCAAATTTCCCAACAAAAAGGCCACAACAGCACTGTAGATAATACCGTTATGGCCCTCAAATATCAGTTAATTAAATTTTGAATCTGGACAGCTGATCCTTCAGCTTGTCTGCACCCTCCTTGGACACATTAACCTTGGCCAAGATGCTGTTAGCCTTCTCAGCTACAGATACCACCTGCTCTGCTACGCTATTATTGCCAATGGCTCCTTCATTAGTAGCCTTGGTAATCTCCTCCATGCTGTTGGACATAGTCTGAATAGATTCTGCTATAGACTTAGAAGAATCATTGCTCTTGCCAGCAAATTCGCTGAAATACTCCGCATCCTCCCGATACTGTTCGGCAGTCTTAGTCATCTTTTCATAGTTGCGATGTACATTTTCCTCCATGAACTTCAGCAAGTCAAAGGAGCTATGGGACAGATTCTGTACCGCTCCTGTAACTCTGCCAGTAAGATTCTGAATCTCTCCAGCGGTTGCCTGAGACTGCTCTGCCAGCTTGCGAACCTCGTCAGCTACTACGGCAAAGCCACGGCCATGCTCACCAGCTCTAGCTGCCTCAATGGCTGCATTAAGAGCCAACAGATTGGTCTGCTCCGCAATATCTGTAATTCCCTGAGTCAGCTGTGCAATATTGTCTGCCACCTTGGCAGCCTCAATAGCCTTCTCCAAGGAACCCTTGGTTTCGTTATATACCTTCTGAGCCTCAGTTTTGGAAGCCTCCATATCCTTCTGCAGAATATCAGCACGGCTAAATACAGTCTTACTATATTCAGCACCCTTGGCGGCTTCATCAGCCTCATTCTCAACCTGAGAGCGAATCCCATGACTCAAATCCTGAATATTGGTGGTGGAAGCGGCGGTTTCTTCCATGCTGGCTGCCATTTCCTCGGTAACAGCAGACATATCCTGAGCGTTGCTGTTCAATGCACTTACCAGCTCAAAGACCTCATCAGCCATCTTGGCACTATTATCGGCCTCCTGGCTAACAGTGCCCAATACCTCACGGAGAGACTGCTGCATTCTGTTAAGAGCCTGGCCCATAGTACCAACCTCATCCTGTCTATCAAGAAGCTCTGGTACTACTTCTCTGGTCAAATCACCATCAGCTACTGCATCTAAAAGAGCTACAGAATCATTAAGTGGATCGGCAATGCCCTTGGCAATGATATAAGCCGCAGAAATACCAATTATCAAACCTAAAATAATGATTATGGCAAAGGCAATCAAGGCAAAGTTATATGCCTCATTGCTGGCCTGGAACAAAAGCTTGCCCTGCAAAACATTCTCTGGTGTGAGAGTAGCCAAATCTCCAGCAATGCTATCTACAATCTGCAGAGAGGTGTACATCTTCTGCTTATCCTCTGGAGTTGTGCCCAGCTTCTTGGCAGCCTGGATGGCGCTAGTGGCCTCAGCCAGCTTCCCCTCCAGACCTTCAATAATCTTAAGGCTCTTTTCCGTAGTGGTTACATTTTTTACCTCTGCAATGTCCTTGGCAACATTGCCAATTTTGCCAGCCAAATCATCTAACAGAATATTTCTATTATCTACACCATAATTCTGCTGGAGAATAAAATCTATATCCTTGTTTGCTGTAACCAGCTGTGAATCTGCATGGGTGAGATACTGAGTAGCCATCATATTGGAATTATACATAGTATCTACAGCCTGCTTGGATTTGTTATTGGAATACAGCCCGGCTGCGGCTACCAGACAGGTAATTACCAGCATAATAGCAGCCAGAGCTACGATTTTTGTTTTTACACTAATATTTTTCATGTTAGCTCCTCCTGCTTATTTGTACTGGGATAGATTATCCTTGGTAATGGCAATCATTGGTACCAGCACATTTCCCTTTTCTGGAGACTGTCCCTGCTTTACCTGCTGCAGAAGTCCCATAATGGTTTCTACAATCTTGTCAGCATCCTGCTTAACAGTTAGCTTCATTTCACCAGTGGCAATGGAATCCAATGCACCTGCGGTAGCATCTACACCACAAACAATAATAGCATCATTAAATCTGCCTGCAGCCTTCATAGCCTTGATAGCACCTACAGCCAGATTATCGTTGGCAGAAGCTATACCATCAATTTGAGAATACATTCCCAGCCACAGAGACATTTCTCTAATTCCCTGGGCTTCAGACCAGTCGCTGGTGCTATTGGAGGCTACTATTTCCACATCAGGCCGCTTGGCTTTGATAGCTTCCTTAAAGCCCTCATAACGGTCCACTGCTGAACTAATATTCATATCTCCCTTGATATAAACAATCTTGGCATTCTGTGGCAAATGGGCAGCCATATAATCAGCCTGCAGCTCTCCTGCCTGACGCTCATTATTTATTACATTAGTGAAAACACCGCCATTAATATCACGATTAGTGGCAATAACTGGTATACCGGCCTCATTGGCTCGCTTTACAGCTGGCACAATGCTGTCACCATTCTGAGCTACAACCACAATAGCTGCTGCCTTATCATCCACCATTTTATTGACCTGATCCAACTGTAAATTTGCATTTCCCCCAGCAATCTCATTAACAAACTTCCAGCCTGCTGCCTCTGATTTGGCCTTGACACCATTCAAAAGCTGTTCTGGCACGCCTTCGGGAGCATCATGAGCTGCATAAGCTATTGTTCCGTCAGGATTAGATACTTTGTTGCTATTGTCATCGCCACAGCCAGCAAGCATAAGCATGACTGCTGCTCCTAATAACAACATAATTAATTTTTTACCCCTCACTGTGTTCATCTCCTTAAAATCCCTCATGTAAGATATAGCTTTATCTTGCCAATTACAAATTGTCACTGTAAATCCAGCTCCCGCACCTATAGAGCTGACACCATGAGACACCCACTTATGTCCCATGTAATATTACTTCTACATCAAAATTAAAAATCCTCTTTTAGAAGAAAAAAATTCAAAATATATGGGAAATTTTTTCCATAATGCATGTACGAAATTTTACAATATTTTGTACTAAAAAATCCCTGCAGGACACCCTGCAGGGATTTGCAAGCAATAATAAAATATTAACGCTTGGAGAACTGAGACGCCTTACGAGCCTTCTTCAAGCCGTACTTGCGACGCTCCTTCTCACGAGGATCACGAGTTACGAAACCAGCCTTCTTCAGAGCAGGACGCAGCTCACCATCCAAAACCATCAGTGCACGGGTGATACCATGACGAATAGCGCCAGCCTGACCGGAAGCGCCGCCACCCTTTACATCTGCGATTACATCATACTTGTCAACAGTCTCAGTAAGCTCCAGAGGCTGTCTAACGATCAGCTCAAGAGTCTTGAGGCCGAAATACTCATCCATTGCGCGACCATTGATAGTCACTTTGCCTTCACCTGGAACCAGACGAACTCTAGCAACGGAAGACTTTCTGCGGCCAGTACCGTAGTAGCTAACTAATGCCATTTTTTATGTTCCTCCTTACCAAGTATTAGCGAATGCTGAGCTTGAGCTCCTCTGGCTGCTGTGCAGCATGTGGATGCTCAGAACCTGCATATACATTCAACTTTCTATACATCTGCTCACCAAGACGGTTCTTTGGCAGCATACCGCGAACAGCATGCTCAATAACGCGAGTTGGGAACTTCTCCATCATCTGACCAGCTGGAGTAAAGGTGGTACCACCATTATAGCCGGAGTGACGGAAATATGTCTTGTCAATCAATTTGTTACCAGTGAATACAGCCTTCTCTGCATTGATTACGATAACGAAATCGCCAGTATCAACATGCGGAGTAAAGGTTGGTTTATGTTTACCGCGAAGAACTTTTGCAACTTCAGCGGCCAATCTACCTACAGTCTGACCTTCAGCGTCTACAACATACCACTTACGCTCTACATTCTGAGCATTAGCCATAAACGTTGTCTTCATGCGATATATCCCTCCCTAGATTATTTGTAAAAATTTGGAATTATTCGCAAGCTATGTCATTGCCTCCGGGGCTAATGGAAGCGGCTGTACACGGCTCACTTGGAATATTTTATAAAAATTCCACCTAAAAGTCAAGTTTTTTTGCAAACATTTTTCATTTTTCTCATGTTCTTTCCTTGTGACCATGTATACGCTATACAAGCCACTTTTCTATCTAGACTTGACAAAAAATGGTATATGTTCTATATATTATATAGTTGAAAGGAGTGTCTATTTATGAATTCACACACAAAGCTGCTGCGTTTAGTATTTATGGGTATGATGATTGCCCTGGGAGTTGTTATTTCCCCTATCCTTCGGGTGGAGGGAATGTGTCCTATGGCTCATCTGATAAACATAACCTGCGGGGTACTGCTGGGACCGTTAGAAGCCTTTATCTGTGCTCTAATGATTGGTATTATCCGCATGACCATTATGGGTATTCCCCCTTTGGCTCTCACCGGAGCGATTTTCGGTGCCGCCCTTTCAGGCCTGCTTTACAGAGCCTCTAAGGGAAGATTGATTTTTGCCTGTCTGGGAGAGGTAATTGGTACAGGCATTATCGGCGCTATTATTTCTTATCCTGTTATGGCTTTGCTCTGGGGACGCAGTGGTTTAACCTGGATGTTCTATGTGCCATCCTTTATTGCGGGCACCCTTATTGGTGGCTCCATTGCCTTTGTCCTGCTAAGCGTTATGAAAAGAAATGGTTCTCTGCAAAATATTCAACAGAAGTTAGGAGCTGCTGTCTATGAAAAATCTCCTAAATAAAATTTGCCAGCCCACCAAAGCTGAGCTGCTATCTCAGCTAGAACCAATTCTGACCTATATTCAGCAGGAGGCTCCCCTGATTCACTGTATTACCAATCCTATTTCCATCAACGACTGTGCTAATATTCTTTTGGCTATAGGAGCAAGGCCTATTATGGCGGAGCATCCTGAGGAGGTGGCAGAAATTACTGCCATAGCCAAAGGATTAGCCTTGAATCTAGGTAATATTACAGATGCTCGAATGACTTCTATGAAAATCTCCGCTGGTGTAGCCAAGGATAAGAGGATTCCCTTTGTCCTTGATTTAGTGGGGCTATCCTGCAGCCAGCTTCGTCAAAAATATGCCAAGGAGCTACTGCAGATAGCTGTTCCTGATATTATCAAGGGTAATATTTCTGAGCTTAGAACCCTGCTGGGCCTGCCTACCACTCCTGGTATGGGCATAGAGGCTGGTAAAAAGGAAATGGTTACTAAGGAAAATGCTCTGGAATATGCTAAGATTTTCCAAAAGCAGGCTAGGGAATATCATACTGTTCTTTTGGCAACTGGCCCTATAGATTTGGTTGTGTCCGCCAGTGAGGCCTATATTATTGCCAACGGCAGCAATGCCTTGGCAGCTATTACCGGTACAGGCTGTATGAACAATGTACTAGCAGGAGCCTGTCTTGCTGCTGCTCATGGGGTTATTTCAGACGATGCTCAGGAATATCCTATCTCCAACTATGATACTATGGCTGCTATAGTCTCCTGTTTACTTTTGGGCATTGCTGGGGAAAATATACATGATGTTTATCTTTCCCGTGGTCCCGGCAGCTTCCACTATAGTCTAATGGATAGTATTAGTCAACTAACAGCCCATTCTCTTGCCCAGCAAAGCTGTATTACTAAATTAGTCTAAAACAAAAGTCGTCTCATGCCATATGAAGACGACTTTTGTTTTCATTCGTTCATGAATATTATACAAGTTCTGATTTGCCTATCTCCCTAGGGAGGTAAATATAATTCGATATGTCAAAGATTCTCGCAATACAGCCTGCGGTCATAACGACTTTTGCTCTGTCCGACTTAATGGCCCTATCTGATGGTCTATCCTAACGCAGTAATACCGCTTGTCGCTGAGCCAATTCACAGAGGCCGTAATGATAGAGAGACCTACCGGGCCACTTTTGCTACGCAAAAGCAAGAGTCTCCCGACGCAAAAGTGTTATGCACCTCCAGCTGTTGACTAATCATCGTGATTTTTCGATTCTATCTAAATATCCACAGCCGAGATAGTACCC
>DAVZJH010000099.1:0-5971 GCA_052272885.1 Anaerovibrio sp.
ACTATTATCAATATATTCTGACCTTTTCAAAATCACAGTCAAAACATCTAACCTCACTTAATTTTCCCAGCAAAAAAGCTAGCAGATTTCTCCACTAGCTTTTTACCATGAAATAGTATTACCTATAACAGAGACATATACATTTTGAAATCAGCTTTGGATATATCCAAGGTTTCCATGGCTTCCTGAGCAGTAATATTAAATTTTTTCATAATATTTCTTATTGCTGCCAAATTAGCCTTTCTTTCGCCACGCTCTTCCCCCTTGGCTTCACCACGATTTTCTCCCTCTGCCACAATACGATCCAGCACCTCGCACATATTACCGACCTCCCGTCCATTATGCTTACTATGCACCCACTCTGTATATCTTTTATCATTTGTTAATACTGACATCAATTTAAGCATACTATCTACATGCTGTATAGGTTTTGAGGATGGATTATAGTTTTTACTTTGATTCAATTGAACAAAATAGTCTGCTAGTATCTGGAAATCGCCTTTATATTTGCTTACCTGCTCCTGTGATAATCTTGGAACATCTATCAAATTCATTTTGTAATCATTTACAAAGGGCCTAAATATTTCTGGAATTTCACTGGCCTCATACAAACTGCAAGGAGATTTCCAGGGCTTTTTGCCAAAATATAAAACCAAGGTAATAACAGGATAGCGTCTTTGTCTAATTTTATGACGTATCCCTGTAGACTCGTCAATTTCCATCTTGTCTTGATTTAATTCATCTCTATAGGCAGCACCATCATAGCCGTATAACCTCAAAGGCATATCCGGATCAATAGCAGTTTGATTTTCAAATCCTATAAGAGCAAGGCGAATATTGCAATTTTTATCAATACAGTATTTAGAAACATCTCTTTCCTGCTCATGCAACTTACTATCATCAGCCTTATACTGTGAAAATGGCTGAGCATCACCTCCTTTAATGTATTTTATCACATATGGAATTAATGCTACAATAATTATTCCTTTTATAGCAATAGTAGTTAAAAACATGGAACATCATATGCTTTACTATATATAAAAAGCCTTAAAAGCTAAATATAACTTCTAAGGCTTATACAGTAATTGTCTATATGTTATTACAAGGATTTAATTTATCTCTGGGTGATAGCCTGGCAGCACTATGGATGAGTCAATATCTAGGTCAAATGACCGCAATGGCTCTATATTACTGCCTACAGCTCGCTTATATTCAGGTTTTTGAGTATTGGCAGCAGCCATATCCATCCAGCCTGCATCTACATTTTCAGCATAACGGTCAATGGCTCTAATACGGCATCGTATTTCATCCAGCAGTTCTTCATGGCGGCACATATCCGGCTCCAGCCAACCAATATTATTTTCCTCCGCATAGCTGCGCCATTTTTCCATGCTCTCATACTCAGCTATCAGCCGGCCATTGGACATTACCCAAGGCGTAGTGCGATTATCAAACCAATCTGGTCTAGCCGGGCCTTCATCTGGTGGCCAAGGATCCAGGGAATCTGCCAAGGCTGTAGGTATGGTAGCATTTACCTCCTGAGCAGATTTACCAGACTTTTGCTGTTTAGAGCTCTGTTTCTTACTGCTGGATCCTGCACTCTGCACTGCATCTCCAGCCGCCTTAATAACACTGCCCCAGTTAATACCAGCCTCTACTGGCGGTGTGAAGCTAAGCAGCATAGCCGCTCCCACACCTATGGCTAAAAGCTTTTTCATATCTATCACTCCCTACAATTGTTGTAAAGCACTATGCAGTAATTATAACATATAATTTTCAGGAGCAACTAAATATTTTTCTAAACATCCTTAGACACCAAATTCCTTATGGCATATCTTTACCAGCTCAGGAATAACGCTATCCACAATAATCATGCCCCGTTGAGCTGATGATGAATTGGCACTGGCTAGAGCGCCGCTTTCTGGCACATCTCCCTTATACAACGGATAACGGAAATATGGCAAAGCCTTGGCATTAGCAATATCCACAACTCTATCCATATGACACAATCCTGGAGCAAAATACAGCATGAGTGAAGTCTCTGTCACAGCTGCATGCTCAAAGGCCCAGCCTGGGAAAGGCACCTCGTCAAAAACCTTATCAATAACATCCTCTGGCATAGGATCCCACCAATTGGTTTCTACAATGGTTGCTGCCCCTTGAGTATCTCTATTAACCAAATCCATAGCCTCCACCAAAAAGGCTTCATTCTCGAAATGAGCATTCATCAGCAAAATCTTGTGAAAGCCATCTCTTATTAGTTCCATCAGTACATCATAGGTTAATTTAATAACAGTTTCCCCGTTTAGGTCAATGGTACCGGGAAATAAAGGACCGCCACCAGACAGGGGCTTGGATTTGTAGCCATAGGACAGAGTAGGCATTACTACCCCGTGTACCTTTTCTGCCAAGGCCTTGGCAAATTCCTCAGCAATAACCGCATCCGTACATAATGGCAAATGCTGAGCATGCTGCTCTGTAGAGCCTACTGGCAAAATAATTATATCATCCTTTCTGGCCGCAAATTCCGGCCAGGTCATTTCCTTCATCATACAAGTCATTTTTTCTTCCTCCTTAAACAGCCTCGGGCAGGGAATTACCCCCAGGGCAAAGCTTTGAGAAAATAGCCATGGCCAAAGCAGCTACGACTACAGCCAGCAAACAAGATACCCAAAAATTTATATCCAGTGCATAGGTAAAGATCATATAAGCTACCGGGCCAAGAATGGCAGAAGCGATAGCACCCTGCTTGGAGCAGTTGTCGCTAACAATACCGGTAAAGAGGGGTACACCAATGCAGGAACCAATACCACTAAGGCCAAGATACAGGAAAATGGACAGGAACTGAGGTGGATTTGCATAGTTAAAGAACATACAAATCAAGGCTACAGTTACAACAGCAATACGGGTTACCAGAACCTCCTTCTCAGGCGAAGCATTCTTGTTAATAGTCTTGGCATAGAAATCACGGCCAATAGCCTGACCTACCACCAACAGGACTGAGGTAGCTGTGGACATCATAGCAGCAAAAATACCCACCATCATCAAAGCAGCCATAGCCTGTGGCAACAGATTAATAGCCATAATAACTGTCAAATGATCTGGATCTGCATCTGGGAACAACACTCTGCCTGTCAAACCAGCAATATAGAAGCTGTTATATATAACAGTCAATATCAGGGCGGTAATCAGAAATACGCCAATGGTCTTGCGGCTTACATCTGGAATGGCCAGAAAACGGGAGCAAAGATATGGCTGACTAACAAAAATCACACACCAGAACACGAAATTACCAATAATACCGCTAATGGTCATCTGAGCATCTGGCTTGTTTGCCTCTACCACCCGCAGCATATCAGGATTAATAGCTGCCAGCTTATCCTCCAGACCAGAGAATCCACCTACGGCATTCAAGGAAACCACCAGCAGGGTAATACTAATAATCAACATTGGAAAGCCTTGGGCAAAATCGGTCCAAGCTACAGAACGCAGGCCTCCTACGATAACATAGAAAATAATAATAGCGGTAATAATTACCAAGCCCATATCAAAGGAAATTCCCGTAAAGCTTTCTAGCAATATAGCTGCACCCTTGAACTGAGCTACCAGTGGAAAGATATAGAATACGGAGATAACACCAGCGATTATCAGCTGTAGAGTCTTGCTATTGTAGCGCTGTCCCAAATATTCCGGAATAGTTAGAGAACCAAGCTTGTCCGCCTGCATTCTCATACGGCGCATCAGCAATACAGCTGGCAGAATCAACCCCGGTATAATACCGATAACCACCCAATAATATGGCCAGCCTATGGTGGACATAACACCAGGATCTCCCATAAAGGCAGCAGCACTAACTGAAGAAGTTACATAGGAAAAAGCCAATACCACAGTAGGAGTACTGCGCCCTCCCAAATAATATTCTACATCAGCTGCCCCTTCACCACCGCCACGGCTTGACCACCAGGCTACAAAGGTAACAAATATCAGATAGGCCACAAAAAATGCAACCGACATTGTTTGCAGTGTCATAACATTCCCTCCAAAATCACTAAAACCTAAAAAAAGCAAAAAAGAAAAAGAGGTACAGCATAAATGCCATGCTGAACCTCATTTCAGCCAAAAATTCATATTCTAATCATTCTCATTTCATTATGCATGAAGCATATGGTTCATGCCAGATTCATAATCCATAGCAGCAGTATTCTCTGCAACCTCCTCCTTGCGGAACATGAACATAAGCACTGCTCCCAAAGAAATACCTGCACTAATTGCCTCTACACCTAACATAATTTCCCAAGTAGCCATAATAAATTCCTCCTATTCAATCTAAAAAGCAAAAAGTCCCAACCAGGCCTTAGCCTGATTGGGACTACATCGTCCAAGGATTATTTGTTTCTCCTTATGTGTACACTATAGCAAAGGATCATGACTGCGTCAACAAAATCTTGATTATTTGTCAGCTTTGACCAAAAACCATTTTTTTCATTATCACCTTTGCACAAAAGACCTTATTTCAGCAAGCCAATCTCTGTCTTTACCGGGGCAATTTGCTTTACAAACAACTCCATGCCATTGCGCACAGACCGAATCACATCAGCCCGCTGCCGAATGGCCTCAAAGGCAGAATCAGCCTCCAAAATCAGGAAGCTGGCTGGTTTGCCCACCTCCAAACCATATTCATCTGACAGATGCATGGTTTTGGCTCCATTAACAGTAATCAAATCCAATGCCTTATCAATTTCCTCAAAGGACATCATCTGACAAATGTGAATACCGTGGTCAAGAATATTCATCATATTACCATTACCCAGCGGATACCAAGGATCAGAAATAGAATCCTGAGCAAAGCAAACATTAACACCCGCCTCCTGCAGCTCCTTGACTCTGGTCAGGCCTCTCCTCTTGGGATAACTGTCCTGCCGGCCCTGCAGATAGATATTCTCTGTAGGACAGGAAATGAAATTAATCCCTGCTCTGCGGAAATTATTCATCATGCGAAAGGCATAAGCATTGCTGGCTGAGCCAAAGGAACAGGTATGACTGGCAGTAGTGCGCTCTCCAATCCCCTCCATAATAGACAGGGCTGTTAACAGCTCCAGAAATCTGGACTGCTCATCATCAGTTTCATCACAGTGAAGATCTACCAGCTTATCATATTTTACAGCCAGCTCCACTGCCTTATGAACAGATTTTTCGCCAAATTCTCTAGCCAATTCAAAATGAGGAATACCGCCCACACAGTCAGCTCCCATTTTGAGAGCCTCCTCTACCAGCTCCGCTCCCCCCTTGTAAGCATACATGCCTTCCTGAGGAAAAGCCACCAGCTGAATGGTAACAATACCCTTCAATTCTTCCTTCAGCTCCAGCATGGCTTTCATACCAGTCAAAGTTGGATCTGTAACATCTACATGACTGCGAATGTACTGAACGCCATGCAGCATTTCCTCCTTCACAGCCTGCCTTGCCCTAGCCTTTAGCTCCTCAGAAGAAGTACCAGCCTTGTTTTCGCTCCAGCGCTGAATCCCCTCAAACAAAGTGCCTGTATCATTTCTAGCCCCAGCTCCTTTGGCGGTATAAACATAATCCAAATGAAGATGGGGATCTACATAGGGAGGTACTACCAAGTTGCCACCAACATCTATGGCTTCTATCTCTCCAGCCTCAATATGCTCCTGAATAGCTGCAAATTTGCCATTCTCCACTAGAATATCTAGCATTGCATCTTTGCCGGCCAAATGACAATTTTTATATATTTTCTTCATAAATCACAACTTCTTTCTACATAAAATTCCCACAGACAGATATGGTCTGTCTATGGGAACAACCTTGTTCACTATGTTTTTCAACTTTATGATTAGGATTATAAACAGCTATCCTGCTTTGGTCAAATAACTCCTTATTTTTTTGGTTATTGTGTACATTTATAACAATTTCTCTTGTGCACTATGCACAAAATATTTTGGCTGTACTC
>DAVZJH010000100.1:0-5924 GCA_052272885.1 Anaerovibrio sp.
GGCAGAGCTTCCTGCAATTTCTTGCGGGAGGCAGTTATATTCAGGGTAGTACTATTAGTATTCGGGGTAGCGCTAAACAGTTTTCCTGTAATAATATTATTAGGATTAGTATACCAGCCCTTAGCATCTGCTGGATTTACTGGATTTCTTAAATTTACTATGGTATAGGTATCACTAGTGGAAACATTATCCAGATACAGCTTGGCACTATCAGCAACCTTCAAGTTATCTCCAGTCAAAGCTGGGTTGCCAGAAAGGGTGGATACATCCACCATCAACAGTGAATTATCCGCAAACTCTGCTGTATTAGCCACTGCAGAATCTGTCGCTATATTCTTTGCTGTGCCGTCTACCTTGATACCACCAGTTGTTCCCATTGCTACTGGCTTGGCCAGATACAGGGCAGCTGAGATACCATTCTCACCCCAGTTCAAACCTGTACCGCCAAAGGCAGCAATAGCCTTTGAACTATCTGCTGTGCCAAGGCTGGCCAAGGAATTCCGTCCTACGGTCAAAAGATAATCCACATTGTTGGAAGACTCTATGGCAAACTGGGAAGCGTCACTAATAGTAGCGCCATCCTTCCAAACAGGATCCAGGAAAACCTTGGTGCCTGTCAGGGTAGCATTATTATCGCCACCAATAAGCATCTTACCAGCTGAATTATTATTACCAATCAGAATAGATGAACTATCATCACTAGTAATATCGGTATTATGAACAGTACCGTTTACCTGCATGGTTGCCCCTGTCAGGCTAATACCCTTTTCACTGGACAAAGCGGAGCCATTAGCAACATTTATCTTGGTACCATCTTTAGCATCAACTTTTCCTACGGTAAGCTGACCAGCGTCTACAGCCATTTCAGAATTTGCATCTGTCAGGGTTACATCACCTGTAAGACGGTTCTGTACATTAAATCTGCCCAAAGTCACCTTACTGCCGCCCTTTACCCTTACATCTACATTCTTAGTAGGCTTCTCATTATCTGCTGTAATCAGTTCCCTGTTATTGGCGTTGCTGCCTAGGTACAGATTCCTGCCATCCTGAACAGTAACGGTATTAGCACTGCCGTCTGTAGTACCAGCCAGATTCAAGGAGGTAGCATTAAGTTTATTGACAGCAGAATCGCCACCATCTCCCAAGACAATGCTTGACTTGTCGGTTGTTACGCCGGCAGCATAATTGTCATCCTTAACCTCATCCAGCTTTAGCAATGGCGTAGCCTTGGTGGCAGTATCTTTGACAACAACCTCAGTGGTGCCGCCATCAGCTTTCTTGATTAAATCGTTGGCTGCAGTCAGATATACATCATTGTAGGATTCATCATCCAGCAGCAATTTACCTGCCTTGAAATTGATAGCGTCATTGGCATCCTGACGTACTCCATCAGGATCGGTGTTAACTCCATCCAATCCCATACCTTTTTGGAAAATCTGAGCAGAATTGGCTTCCAAAGTTCCCTTTTCTGTCAGGATAATATAGTTATTACCAGATACGGTTTGGCCTTTCGAGTCTTGCCAATCTTCGGTATTGAACTTGGTATTACCTTCCAGTTTGAGAATAGCATGGGCAGAAACATAAACACCATCGTCATTGGGAGTAGAATGTTGTTTTTCCGCCTCTCCTATTTTGATTTTTCCATTTTCAGGATATCCTTCAGTCAGACAGCCTTGGCCGCCATAGAGGTTCTCTGCCTTAACCTTGGTGGTTCCGTTGATAAATACAATATCTCCAGATTCAGCCTTGAACTGAACATTGGTCATATCAGCAGATTTGTCGGCATTATCCTTGATGTTCTCAGGATGATCATAATCAGCATTACCATAAGCAATGCCTATATAACGGCCCTCATAATGAGGACCAATGGGAGCAGTTTCACCATAGCCATAAGTTGGTCTCAGAGTCATAGGCTGAATAACGCTCTTATCCTTTACGGAAAGCATTACATTACCTTCTCCAGAAGCACGCAGCTCTTGATACTGAGAATTGCTGTCAATGGCAAGTGTCTTGAACTCATCTGACTTAGCTTCAATAATTTCCCCAGCCGCTCTAGAGGATTCCGCAGCTTCTCTAGCCAATACTTCCTGATACCCAGGATATCTTTGAGCTAAATCTGCTTTATACTCATTGAGCGTTTGAGCATGTGCCACATTAGGCATAGGCAAAACCGACAGTCCCGCAGAAAGTCCTAGCAACACCGAGCTGACAAGAAATCTTTGTCTGTCGTTTTTCTTCACTCTTTATCTCCCTCTCCATAATTTATTCACAAAAAGCCTTGTGTACCACCATTATAGTACATTTGCCCCCCCGAGCAAGACAAAAGAGAGAAATATTTTATTTTTGTTCAAGCAAATAAATTTATTTGTTGTTTGTCAGGGAACTTCCATCACGCTGATGAGTGCTGACAGGCTCAAGGCGATGCTAGAGCATTTTGTCGGTATAGAGGAGATTGGGCATGAGGACGCAGTGCTTCTGATGAAGCATGTGCCAGATAGAGTGAATATGATTGTGCCGGGGATGATTATTGCGGATACATGTGTATTGTATACATAAAAAACTCTCTTGACAATAGAGCCTATGGTGACTATAATAAAAAACATCAAACAGGACAACGAAGTCCCCTCGAAAATCAGTGTAGATTTTTGAGGGGTTTTTGTTTTCTGACTGATACATGATATATATATCACTTGCTGAGACAATGTCGTCTCATAGCTATTAGCCAAGATAGTTATGAGACGATATTTTTTTGGCAAAAATTCCGCTATTATTTTGGTTATTATGGAAAGCGAAAGGATTGATTATTATGCTGGATACTGGCGATACTGCCTGGGTGCTGATTAGTGCAGCCCTGGTATTTATTATGACTCCGGGCTTGGCCCTTTTTTACGGTGGCATGGTTCGTAGCAAAAATGTTTTGACTACTATTATGCAGAGTATGTTTATACTGGCTATGATTTCCGTTGAATTTATCATTCTCGGCTATACAATGGCTTTTGGCCCTGATGTCAATGGCTTTATCGGTGATTTTAGCAAGCTGGGGCTTGCAGGTATTGGTATGAAGATTATGGACGGAGGCACTATTCCAGAGCTTGCCTTTGTAGCCTTCCAGTGTATGTTCGCAGCTTTGACTCCAGCCCTGATTACTGGTGCATTTGCTGAAAGAATGAAGTTCAGTGCTTTTGCCATCCTGATGCTTTTGTGGGCAGTGCTCATCTACAACCCAATGGCTCATTGGGTATGGGGCGGCGGCTTTTTGGCAGAGCTTGGCGCTTTGGACTTTGCTGGTGGCTTGGTTATCCATATTCTTTCCGGTGTATCTGGTTTGACTCTTTGTATCTTGATTGGAAAAAGAAGTGGCTATGGCAAGACTGCTATGATGCCTCATAACCTGCCTATGACTGTTCTCGGTGCTTCTATTCTCTGGTTTGGTTGGTTCGGCTTTAACGCAGGCAGTGCACTTGGTGCAAACGAGCTGGCTGCTAGTGCATTTGTCGTTTCTCAGGCAGCTGCAGCTGCAGCAACTCTTTCTTGGGTACTTCTTGAATGGAAGTGCAGTGGCAAGCCAACTGTCCTGGGTGCTGTTTCCGGCTGTATCGCAGGTCTGGTTGCTATTACTCCAGCCGCAGGCTTTGTTGAGCCAATGCCAGCTATCGTTATCGGCCTGGTAGGCGGCGGCATTTGCTATTTCGCTGTTGCTGTTCTTAAGGACAAGCTGGGCTACGATGATTCTCTTGATGCGTTTGGTATTCATGGTATCGGCGGTACTTGGGGCTCTATTGCTACTGGCATCTGGGCTACTACTGCAGTAAACCCTGCTGGCGCAAATGGTCTGTGGTATGGTGAGACTGAGCTGTTCACTGCACAGATTATTTCTACCGTAGTAGCTTATGCTTTGGCAATTGTTGGTACTACCCTTTTGTATAAGATTGTTAGCTCTGTGATGGCTGTTCGTGCTGATGAGGCCGAGGAGCTGGCTGGCTTGGATATTGTTGAGCATGGTGAGCGTGGCTATGGCCGTTCCGTTATTGGAGGTAGCTCCCTGATGGGCAGCTTTGAGGACTCCACTGAGATGCTTGCCAATACTGTGCTGAAGTCTAAGGGAGGTACATTGTAATGATAATGACCAAGATTGAAATAATTACCCGTTCAAATAAGCTGGACGATTTGATGGCGGCCTTGAATGATGTCGGTGTACTCGGTATGACCGTTAGTCAGGTATTTGGCTGTGGTCTGCAGAAGGGACATCAGGAGGTTTACAGAGGCAAAAAGTACGATGTAAATCTAGTACCAAAAATCAAGCTGGAAACCGTTATCTGTGAGATTCCTGTGGAAACTGTACTTGATGCAGCACAGAAAGCTCTGAGAACCGGAAACTATGGTGATGGCAAGATTTTCGTTACCGAGCTGACCGATGCAGTCCGTATCCGTACTGGACAGCGTGGTGCAGAGGCTATCATGGATATTCCAGGCGAAAAAAAATAAAATTAGACAAAATGGATAGTCGAATGATGACTATCCATTTTTTTATTTGCACATCTGTAGAGAATCAGACGCCCCCTCCCCTGTATTCAGTGCATATTACACAATAAGCGCTATTCCACTTTTTAAGAATCGCAGTTATAGAATCTGAGACTCTAATGTCCTTTTTCATAATGGAATCCATATCCCAATCCTGAATATCTGATGTGCCCATTGCATTAGTAATTGCAATTTTTGCAGCAGAATACTCTTTCTTTTTCTTGCCAAAGTATCCGTTACCGGCAACAATATTTAACTTCTTCTCAAATGGAAGCTTATTGCCGATATGCTCAATTTTCTCTTTAATAATACTATCAGGCACATCCGGGAAGTAGCATACGAACAACATTACGGTTAGGATTCTGAATACGAGCTTCCAGCTGACTCGCATCTATTTCCTTGAGATGTTCTTAAAATCAACAGTTCCTGTCAGTTTGTTTGTTCTCCAAATTGCAGGTTCTATTTTACCAATAAAGTTGTTCGCTTCTGGGGTTCTTTCCGATACTGGAGTAGCAACCAACTTTGTGTAAATTGCCCTAAGCAAGAGAAAAAGCGATGTGATACGCTGCTGACCATCTATTATTTCCTGTTCTCCATCTTCATTTTCATAGGCAACAACACTACCTAGGAAGTACGAGCCATCAGGCTCTGTACCTCCGCTTGTAGCTGTAAAGTCCCATAAATCCTCAAAGAGTGTCTCGACTTTCCCAGCGACTAACCGCTTTATCTGTGACTTGTATTTTTGCAGCCAATTTTCCAGTACTACAAACTGGGATTTCTTGCTGACAACATCCTTTATTTTCTGCAGTTTTATTTTTCATGCACCCGTTTGCCTGAAATATGTTCAATGTCGATTGCAACGAGCTGCACTCCTTGAATATCCTTTCGAATTTCTTCTTCAACTTCTTCAGCAGAAGGATAATATTTGAGTGCAAATATACGCACTTTCTCTTCAGTCAAAGCACGATCCTCTATCAATATCGCTCTACCAAACACAACGCAGCTTGAGACATAATACGCCCAGTCTCCGTTTTCTTTCTCTCCGTCATTCCACGTCGTAAAACATACTTTATCATTGGCTTTGATAGAATCTATCTTATGCCCAGCCCGTGCACTGTGAAAATAGATTCGGTTTTCCGGTTCATCATAATAAAAGTCAATGGGAACAGTATACGGATAGCCGTCATCTCCATGAACCGAAAATGCTGCACGTTTGTTTGTGCGCAGAAGCTCTTTCGCATCTTCTATTGAAATCTCATTTTTGATACGTCTTATTTTTCGAAACATCACAGATTCTCCTCTTCAAATTCCAGCTTGTCGAGCTAGAAAATCTTGAATTTTTAGTATACGCTTTTTACACAGACAGATTCGCATCTCCCCAATCCTTCATATAGTCAAGAACA
>DAVZJH010000101.1:0-5779 GCA_052272885.1 Anaerovibrio sp.
TGCTGTGAGGCATACGGCAATATTTTTAAGGGGATTTTTATATGGTTTTGAATTTGGATTTTTTTAGAGGTAAAAATGTTTTAGTAACAGGTCACACAGGTTTCAAGGGGATTTGGCTTTGTAAGCTGCTGGAAATGCTGGGGGCTAATGTAACAGGTTATGCCTTGCCCTCGCCTACGGAGGAAGGGAAAAAGGTTTTTCAGCAGTCTGGCACAGAAGCTGGTATGAATTCTGTTATTGGTGATGTGCGGGATTTGGCTGCCTTACAACAGGCTTTTGACGAAGCTCAGCCGGAGATTGTTTTTCATCTGGCGGCTCAGCCTATTGTGTTGGAAAGCTATCGCAATCCTGTAGAAACATATAGCACCAATGTTATGGGAACTGTAAATGTATTGGAGTGCATAAGTCAAAGTAATAGCGTAAAATCCTTTGTGAATATTACTACAGACAAGGTTTACGAAAACAAGGAGTGGCCTTGGGGGTATAGAGAAAATGAGCCATTAGATGGCTTTGATCCCTATTCTAATAGTAAGAGTTGTTCTGAGCTGGTAACTCATAGCTATCAAAAAAGCTTTTTTGCTGATGGCAGGGTGGCCATATCTACAGCTAGGGCAGGTAATGTTATAGGTGGCGGAGATTTTTCGCCAAATCGCATTATACCTGACTGTATTCGAGCAGCCTACGCAGGCGAAAATATAGCAGTGCGAAATCCCTATTCCATTCGTCCATATCAGCACGTTTTGGAACCTCTTTATGCCTATTTATTGATTGCTGAAAAGCAGTATGCAGATGATAATTTGGCTGGTTGGTACAATGTTGGGCCTGATGAATGTGATTGCCTGACTACTGGGGAGCTGACGGAGCTTTTTTGCCAGTATTGGGGAGATATAAAATGGCAGGATGTTAGTGTGGAAGCTCCCCATGAAGCTAGGTTTTTGAAGCTGGACTGCTCCAAGCTGAAAGCAGCTATGGACTGGCAGCCTAAGTGGCATATCGAGGAAGCTGTGGCCAAAACTGTGGCATGGGCCAAGGCATGGCAGAATAACGACAACATAGGCTTGTTGATGGAAAAGCAGATTAGAGAATTTTTGGAGGATTAATCTATGGGACAGCAGGAATTACATGATAAAATATTAGCACTGGTAAAGGAATATTGCGATAAATATCATAATCAGCCAAAGGATTTCCATGAGGGGGATAGGATTTCCTATGCTTCTCGGGTTTATGACCATGAGGAAATGTGCAATCTGGTGGATAGTGCCTTGGAGTTTTGGCTGACTTCTGGCCGGTATGTGCAGGAATTTGAGGCTGGTTTAAGTAAATATCTAGGAGTTAAATACACTGCGGTGGTGAATTCTGGCTCTTCTGCCAATTTGTTGGCCTTTATGACTTTGACCTCTCCCTTGTTGAAGGAGCGTAGAATTCGGCCAGGTGATGAGGTTATTACCGTGGCTGCAGGTTTTCCTACAACGGTTTCTCCTATTATAAATTATGGTGCGGTACCGGTATTTGTGGATGTAACTATTCCCCAATACAATATAGATACTACTCAGCTGGAGGAGGCCATGTCTGAGAAAACCAAGGCTGTTATGATAGCTCATACCCTTGGCAATCCTTTTGATTTGCAGGCAGTTAAGGCTTTTTGCCAGAAGCACAATCTCTGGCTTATTGAGGATAATTGTGATGCTCTAGGTTCCACATATGAGTTGGATGGTGTAGAGCATTTTACTGGCACTATTGGTGATATGGGTACATCCAGCTTTTATCCACCTCATCATATGACCATGGGGCAGGGGGGCGCTGTATATACCAATAATCCGCTATTGAACAAAATTATGCGTTCCTTCCGGGATTGGGGCCGGGACTGTGTATGTGCTTCTGGTCAGGATAATTTCTGTGGTCATCGCTTTGACGGACAATATGGGGAGCTACCCAAGGGATATGATCACAAATATGTTTATTCCCATTTCGGTTTGAATTTGAATATTACAGATATGCAGGCAGCTGTAGGCTGTGCCCAGCTAAAGAAATTTCCAGATTTTGTGGAGCGTCGTAGATATAATTTTAATTTATTGCATAAGGAGCTGCAGGAGGTACAGGAAAAGTTGATTCTACCAGAGCCATGTCCTAAGAGTAACCCTAGCTGGTTTGGTTTTATGGTGACCTGTCGAGAGGGAATCCAGCGGGATAGGGTTATTAGATATCTGGAAAATCATGGTATTCAGACCAGAATGCTTTTTGCTGGGAATCTTATCAAGCATCCTTGTTTTGATGAAATGCGTGAAGCAGGCAAGGGCTATCGGGTGATTGGGGATTTAGCCAATACAGATAGAATCATGAATGATACCTTCTGGGTGGGGGTATATCCTGGTATGACTGATGAAAAGCTGATGTATATGGCCAAAATAATTAAGGAAGCAGTGAGCAAGGTATGAAAAAATGTATTGTAACAGGAGCAGCTGGTTTTACTGGCTGCAATTTGGTAGAAAGATTATTAGCTGCAGGATATTTCGTCTATTGTGTGGTGCGGGAAAATTCTGTTCATAACAAAAGACTGGAAAATTTGGCCAATGTACAGCTGGTTTATGCGGATTTGGCAGAGTATAAAAATCTACACCAGCAAATTCAGGAGCCATGTGAGATTTTTTTCCATTTGGCTTGGCAAGGGGGCAGATATGATTTCGCTGTTCAGTATCAGAATGTAGAAGATACCTTGGGGGCATTGGAGGCAGCCAAGGAAATTGGTTGCAAACGATTTGTTTGTACTGGTTCTCAAGCAGAATATGGCCCTCAGCAGGATTTGATTACAGAAGAAACCTGTCCTCATCCTATTGATGCCTATGGCTCTGCCAAGCTGGCGGCCTGCATATTGACAAGGCAAAGAGCTATGGATTTGGGTATTGAGTGGATATGGGGACGGATATTCAGCCTTTATGGTAAATACGAGCCTACTGGGCGGATGTTGCCAGAGTTGGTTGCTTCCTTGCAGGCAGGGAAAGACTTCTATATGCAGTCAGACGGTCAGCAAAACTGGGACTATCTCAATGTTATAGATGGAGCAGAAGCATTGATAGCCTTAGGAGAAAAAGGAAGAAACGGCGAGATTTACAATATTGCCAGCGGGAAATACAAGCCATTAAAGGAGTTTATAGAAGATATTCAAAGGGTTGTAAAAAGCAAGGCCAAGGTACACTATGCTGTGGATAAGAAAGCGCTGTTCTCATTGCAGGTAGATGTGGCGAAGATAGCCTGTGATACAGGTTGGAAAGCAAATTAGAATGCTTTTGAGCACACAGATTTTTATATGGTTTTTACCCCATGCTAACGGGTGCTAATGATCCCTCCTCTTAGGGGGGAGTTAAGAACCCGTAAGGCTCTGGATTTATTCGACTAAATTCAGTGGGAGTCTAAAGCTCCCACTGAATAAGTCTCATTCTGCAATTTGTAACTAATCTTAATAAAACAAAAATTAGATACGATATAATGAGTAGAATTTATTATTCCTGCTAGCAACAGGATAGAATGTCACTAAGGCAATGGTAGGGTGGTGTGTTCCCATGCCTATTTTGGTTGTGGGATTGTTTGTAGAATTATATAAGAATTTTAGCCTAGGAGCAGAGCTCGTAGGCTTATTTTTGTGAGAAAAATGAGTATAGATATATGAAATTTTAGAAATGGGTATTCATGCAAGCTTGAATTAAATGAAGATGATTTTTGAAAGTTGTGGTGAGTGAATGACAAAGTTTATATTTGATTTAGATGGAACAGTGACTAAGGAAGAAACGCTGCCTTTGATTGCCAAGCATTTTTCGGTGGAAGAGGAAATCATGGAGCTTACCCGAAATACTGTGGATGGCAGAGTTCCTTTTATAGAGTCCTTTATTAGGAGAGTATATGTATTGGGAAAATTACCTGTAAGTGAGATTGCTGATTTGCTAGGCAAGGTGAAATTGTACGAATTATTGTGCAATTTTATCAATACCCATCCTGAAAATTGCTGTGTGGCTACTGGAAATCTGGCAGATTGGGTTTGCCAAGTAAATGATTTTGTGCACTGTGAGTTTTTTTGTTCAAAAGCCAATATAGAGAATAATCAGGTAAAAAAACTGACCAGCATACTTCGTAAGGAAAATGTTGTAAATAGATACAAGGCCGAGGGACACAAGGTTGTCTTTATTGGTGATGGAAACAATGATGTGGAGGCCATGCGCTGTGCCGATATTGCCATTGCCTCCGGACTTACTCACGAACCAGCTATGAGTGTTTTGTCGGTAGCGGATTATCTTATATATGATGAGGAGACATTATGCAGACAACTAAATCAGTTATTATAAGCTGTGCAGGTATAGGCTCTCGATTGGGACTGGGGACAACCAAGGCTTTGATAAAGATAGACGGAAAATCTATTATTCAATGGCAGCTGGAGCTTTTTCAGGAAGTAAAGGATATTCGAGTGGTGGTAGGATTTCAGGCTGCAGAGGTTATTGCAGAGGTAAGGAAATATAGACCAGATGCGGTGTTTGTCTATAACCACAATTATTTTGATACCAAGACTGGCACTAGCTATTATTTGGGAGCACGACACGGAGCAGAATATGCCATAGAGATTGATGGCGACCTTCTTATTCATCCAGAGGATGCTAAAATGCTGTTAGAATTGGATGGAGAGTGGATAGCCTATGCCGATAAATCCTCAGAGGACGGGGTATATGTCAAGGTTAATGAAGCGGGAGAGGTAATTGGTTTTTCTAGGCAGGAAGGAGATTATGAGTGGACTGGCCCCTGCTGTTTAAAAAAAGAAAATGTAATATACTCTTCAGAAAATGTTTTTAATCAGCTGGAGTCGCATTTGCCCTTACGCGGTATTAAAGTGCGGGCTATGGATATTGATACCTATGGAGATTACCAAAAAGCATTGAACCTTGTGAAATCATGGAGGAAGGAAGCATAATTATGCAGGCAGGAAGATTTTATGGTGATGAAAAGAATATTGATGCTGTAGCAGTAAAAAAATTCTTTACAAATAGAACACAAAAAAATGTAAAATATCGTTTGAATGTCACAAATTTACAGGACAGTAATCCAGAGGTGGCTGTTCTACGAAACCAACAGGAAGTTGACAAAATAGTTCCTTTATTAAATTTTAAATCAGATAGTTGTATATTGGATATTGGCTGTGGTGTAGGTCGTTGGGCAGATAATTCACTGGGGTATCTGAATGAAGCTGGTAAATATGTTGGTACAGATTTTTGTGAAAATGTATTAGATTTAGCTAGAGAAAAATTTAAACAGGATAACCGTTGTGAGTTTTATGTATCTGATATACAGGGAATTTTAAATAATTTACCGCAATCATTATGTACTAATAAATTTGATATTATTATTATATGTGGTGTTTTAATGTACATTAATGATGGGGAAGTAGATGCTTGCCTAAATAATGTTGGTCACTTACTTTCAGAGGAAGGACAAATTTTTATCAGAGAACCTATTGCCTTGGAAGAACGTTTGACATTGGATAAATTTTATTCTCAGGAGTGCAAGGATGAATACAGTGCTATTTATCGTACAAAATCCTTCTATGAAAATAAATTTAAAGCTGCTTTTTTAGATAATGGCATAAAGTGTAAATCTGAAGGTTTTTTATATGATGAAGGGAAATTAAATAATCGCAAGGAAACACAAGTATATTATTGGGTTTTTGAAAAATAAGTATGTAAATTTTTTGGTAGATTGTATAATCAACTTGAACAAAAATTAAAATAAAAAATCCACAGTG
>DAVZJH010000102.1:0-5677 GCA_052272885.1 Anaerovibrio sp.
TAAAAGGTATGTGGAAGGATTTGCCAGAGGAACAGCGGCAGGAATATAAGAAAATGATTTTGGCTTTTGCCAGCCTTTCCAAGATGTTTACACAAAAAGAGGGCAGCAAAAATGAAGAAATAACCGGTCAATCCGAGGATAATCAAAATCAGGATGGGGATATACCTGTCCCGGTAGTTAATTCCAAGTATCAGGAAACGGTATTTCAGCGGGTATTTGGTGCTACGGCAGAGGATATTAATAATACATCTTTTGATGCTGCTCTGCAGCTAAAGACAGCTTCTGGGGATGTAAAAAAATATTTGGTTGGTCTAAAGGTATTTCAGGAAAGGGGAGCCAGTGGACAAAAGGTTGCCCAATTCAAGGCCAATCGTGATGAATGGTCAGAACTGCTGGAGCAGATGCGGAGCAATGCTCAGGGCTTGAATAATAAGCAGGAAATAGATAGAGTAAATCATGATTTGTATATGAAGCTGGCGGAGAATATTTCAGATGTGAGAAATGCCCGCATTGAATCATCAGAAGAGAATCTGAAGGGATTCAAGATAGATACGGATAATGATGTTGTTGAGGCAGTATATCATTTTATTATGCCACTGCTGACAGAGGACAAGCAGCCCTGTCTGCGGGTAGGGGAAACCAGCTACACCAAAATAGATATTGATAATTTGTCTGTAGAGGGATGTGTAGGTGTCAGAAATCCTACCAATTTCAAATTTACAGATGGCAGACATCAATATAGATTTTCATCTTCGGATCATCAGTTATCCATGAATTTCAGCAACTATGTTATGGAAGATGAATGGGATGTGCGGTATGCCGAGGATGCCTATGCTATTTTTGCTGGTATTGCCAATCAGATATATGGCATGGAAGCGCCAGAAAAGAAAAAGGAATTGCCGAGGGAAAAAATATCTGAGTCCTATGCGTGGAAAATCAAGGTGGAAAAATGTTCCGGCTTCAATGGCTTCAATGGTGCACCTAAGATGGGCAAACCTCAGAGAGTCAAGAGGCTGGTAAAAATCAAGGAAGAATACGGCGGTATTGTGGATGATGAGCTGCTGCAAAATATTTGCAGCATGGTAGGGGAGATTTTTGCAACCTCAGATGCGGATAAACGCAATGATATTAGAAAAAATATTCGTGAGCTGTTGGCTGTAATTGGTAATGAGCAACTGACTGGGGAGGTATTGCCTATGATAATGCGTCCCCAGCATGAGATGTATATACCGATACCAGGAGCCAGAGCGTTTCATGAGAGTCATCCTGATTTCTTTGCTCCAAGGGCAGGGACATTCAAGCAGGAAAAATCTATGGCGAATAAGCTGGCACTGCCAAAGGAAAATAGGGTATTTGATTTGATATTTGAGCCATCTGGAGCAAAAATAAAGGCCTTTATTACTCAGGATAATGGCAAGGCTATAGAATCCCTTGAAAGTCAGGCAATTTTAGGCAAATGGATATTGCAGGGTGTTTTCCAGCTGCAGCCATATGAGCCACTGACGGAGGAACGCTTGCGGCGGGTAGGTATTAATGGTATGAGGTTTTACAAGCTTAAAGGACAGGAAGGTGTGCACTTTGAATTTATCTGGATAGACAGTGAACACAAGCCTGATGATTTACTGGATTGAAATATATTATTTGTTCCATATTACTACAGATTAATAGCATATTATTGATTGATGAAGATTTTTTTGCTATAATGTTCTTATTTGTTGAAAGGGGGAACTTATAGCTATGCTGACGATTGCGTCTTTTTTTGCCGGTGTAGGTGGCATTGATTTAGGCTTCCAGCAGACAGGTAGATGCAGGACGGTATATGCAAATGAGTTTGATTCCTATCCAGCAGCCACTTTTGAGGAAAATTTTCCCATCAGGGTTGATGTGCGTGATATTAACAAGGTAGAATCTGCGGATGTACCTATTACTGATATTATCGTAGGTGGTTTTCCATGTCAGGCTTTTTCCATAGCTGGACTGCGGCAGGGCTTTCAGGATGAAAAGGGCAGAGGAGAGCTTTTTTTCCAGTTAGCAAGAATTGTTAATGATAATAGACCGGAAGCAGCACTTTTTGAGAATGTGAAGAATCTGGTATCTCATGACGATGGCCGGACATTCCGCATTATCTGCGAGGAATTGCAGAATATGGGCTATCATATTGAGTACAAGGTACTTAATGCTATGAAATATGGCAATGTGGCGCAGAATAGAGAAAGAATTTATATAGTAGCATTTCAGAACGAGGCAGCTCGTCAGGCTTTTCAGTGGCCGGAGGAGATTCCTTTGACCAATACTGTGCGGGATATTATTGATTTTGAAGGTAATGTGCCAGACCGTTATTATTACACTGAGGGCCGTTTTGCTGGCGATATTTATGAGCAGCTGGAAGAAGCTATGGAGGATGATGATATAGAGAATCCTGCTATCTATCAGTGGCGGAGAAAATATGTCAGAAAGAATCAGAGCGGTGTAATTCCTACCCTTACTGCCAATCAGGGAGGCGGCGGTCATAATGTATGCCTGATTAAAACTAGACATGGTATACGGAAAATGACTCCTAGAGAGTGCTTTACTGCTCAGGGCTTTGATAGGGATAATTTTGTACTGCCAAAGCAGAGTGATACCAGATTGTACAAGGAAGCAGGCAATTCCGTTTGTGTACCTGTTATCCACCGCATTGCAGAGGCTATGCTGCAGGCCTTGGATAATACAGGTTATGTGGCTTTGGAAGATAGGCCTCGCTAAGTTTGATATTACGAGAAAAAGGTGTATGCAGAAGTTTTGCATACACCTTTTTTGCAGGAGCTTGTAGATTATGGACGATATGACACCGGCACAAAGAAGCCGTAATATGGCACATATCAGGGCAACAGACAGCAAGCCTGAGTTATTGCTGCGGAGGGCATTGTGGCATAGAGGCATACGCTATCGGAAGAATTGGCGTAAATTAACAGGCTGTCCGGATATAGTTCTAACCCGACAGAAAATAGCTATCTTTGTAGATGGGGATTTTTGGCACGCCAGAGGGTATCAGGACAGGCCGGGAAGCCAGATTGACACCAACCAATCATATTGGCAGAAGAAGCTGGCTCGCAATGTGGAGCGGGATAGAGAGGTAAATGACCAGCTTACAGAACAGGGATGGCTGGTGCTGCGGTTCTGGGAAAGCGATATAAAGAAAGATTTGGATAGTGTGCTGGCAGAGATATTAAGCTATATATGAATGACACGGGCAAAAGATATGTTGTATATGTTTGCTGTAGATGGCGCTGATGGTGATCCAAGTCCATTAATTGATGATCTTAATGAGTCGTTTATGGAAGTAAGTAATAGAATCTAGACTGCAAATTGTAATGTAGTGGCAAGGTCAATAATGTTGATTAGTAAATCCAGCAGGGGATGGTTGTATGGCTGAACGAAGAAATTGGACAAGGGAGGAAATTCTGGTGGCGATGGCTTTGTATCTTATGATGATTTGCCTTATGTTATTGGAGGAGAGAGCATAGCTCAGCGAAAAGAGCGGATTGGGCATAGATTTTTTCATAATGTTGTGCTCAGCAGTTATGAAAATGGCTGCTGCATAACAGGTGTAAAGGTGCCTGAGCTTTTGAGAGCCAGCCACATAAAGCCTTGGGCTGTCAGTACACCGGAGGAAAAGACAAATCCTGCCAATGGCCTGTGCCTGAATGTTTTGCATGATGCAGCCTTTGATAAGGGGCTGATTACAGTGCGAACGGATTTTAGTATCTGTGTTTCTGTCAAGCTGAAAAAATATGAGCGCATGGAGGATTCTATGCGCAAACTGCTGATAGAATCAGAGGGGACAAAAAATAATACTGCCTCATAGATTTCAGCCAGATACGGAGTTTTGGAATACCATAATGATGTAATATTTCAACATGGATAATAAAAATATCCCCATTGGCTTTCATGCAATGGGGATGTTTTTATCAATTCAGATTTACCAAATACGCCGTAAAGCCCCTTGCTTTAGCTATGGGGATATAAGGCGTGTCCACCGAATTTGCGTAAGCAATTGAAGGTGGACGATTAATTATATGCCTTGCAATTATATAGCGATTTTGATATTATATAACTATGAGTAAAATAATGTATAAATCAAATAATAATATTGTCTATTCTTGTAAATATCATGTTGTTTGGTGCCCAAAATATAGACGAAAAGTTCTTATTGATGGTGTGGATGAAAGGTTAAAGGAGCTTATAGTAACTATCTCGAATGAAATCAATGCCGAAATAATTGAGATGGAAATAATGCCAGACCATGTACATATACTTTTAGAAATAGCCCCACAATATGGTATACATAAAGCTGTAAAATTTATAAAAGGTAAAACATCAAGAATTCTAAGGGAGGAATTTCCTTGGCTTCGTTCAAGGATACCGACACTTTGGACTAATTCATATTTTTGTTCAACAGTTGGCGGTGCTCCATTAGCTGTTATAAAACAGTACATAGAAAATCAAAAGCTAAAATAAATTAAATTTGAAAGGCAGGTGATTGTAGTGAAAACCTTTAAGTTCAAACTTTATAATGCTAAACGCAACAGAAAACTGCATAGACAGATTGAGGCAGCTGGTCTAATCTACAATCACTGCATAGCACTTCATAAAAGATATTATAGGCTTTTTCATAAAATGCTTGGAGTCTATGTATTGCAAAAGCATCTAACTAAGCTGAAAAAAATTGCTAAATTCAGCTATATGCTGGAAATTGGCTCTCAAGCAGTGCAGGATATAACACAGCGTATTGATAGAGCATATAAATTATTTTTTAGAAATCTCAAGCACAATATCCGCACAGCACCACCATCTTTCAAAAAAGTGAGAAAATATAAGTCCTTCACTTTGAAACAGACTGGTTGGAAACTCTTAGATAAAAATATTATTCTGCTAGGCAAGCAAAAATACCATTATTTCAAAAGCCGTGAAATTGAGGGTAAAGTAAAAACAGTGACTATTAAGCGTGATGCTTTGGGTGATATCTACATTTATTTCGTTTGCGATACCAAAGAGAATGAGGTTTTAGCCAGAACAGGTAAAAGTGTCGGCTATGATTTTGGACTCAAGAATTTTTTGACAGCTTCAGACGATAATGATGTAGAAGCACCGCTATTTTTCAAGCGTAACAGAAATGCTATTCAGAAAGCTAATCGAGAATTATCACGCAAGAAAAAAGGTTCAAATAACAGACAAAGAGCAAAATTAGCACTAGCTAGGCTACATAAGAAAACTGCTAATCAAAGAGAGCAATTCCATTTTGCTTTGGCAAATAAAATTTGTAGCGAGTATGCATTGATTTGCTTAGAAGACTTAAACATCAAAGGTATGCAAAGACGAAAGCATTGGGGCAGAAAAGTATCTGACTATGCTTTTGCCGATTTTGTCAAAATACTTGAATATCAGTCTACAAAATATGGTTCATCTGTGCAAAAGATAGACAGATACTATCCAAGCTCGCAGACCTGCCATGTTTGTGGAGCAAAAAATTCGCAAACAAAAG
Source organism: Anaerovibrio sp. (assembly GCA_052272885.1). Lineage (GTDB taxonomy): Bacteria > Bacillota > Negativicutes > Selenomonadales > Selenomonadaceae > Anaerovibrio. Next base: position 5,525 of record DAVZJH010000102.1, read on the forward strand.
ATTTGTCTGTGCGTGCATGGGTATGCACTAAATGTCATACTATGCACGACAGAGATAAAAATGCCGCTATAAATATCTTGAAGGTTGGGACATCAACCTTCTTTGGAGAGGCATAGTAAGACCTATCTTTGATAGGCGAATGCCGCTTGTATC
>DAVZJH010000103.1:0-5647 GCA_052272885.1 Anaerovibrio sp.
GTGCGTTAGGATAAACCCTCAGATAGGGCCATTAAGTCGGACAGAGCAAAAGTCGCCATGACCGCAGGCTGTATTTCGAGAATCTTTGACATATCGAATTATATTTACATCCCTAGGGAGATAGGCAAATCAGAATTTTTAATCCTGGAAGCCAAAGTCCTTCAAAATATTATCCCTATTGCGCCAGTCCTTCTTTACCTTCACCCACAAATCCAAAAAGACCTTGCACCCCAAAAGCATCTGAATATCTGCTCTGGACTGAGCTCCGATTTCTTTCAGCAAAGAACCTCGCTTACCAATAACAATACCCTTTTGGGATTCCCGCTCCACATAGATAGTAGCCCGGACATACATATCCCCATTATCTCTAGCCTTCATCTCCTCAATATCCACGGCAATAGCATGAGGGATTTCCTCTCTAGTCAGCAACAGGGCCTTCTCTCGTATCAGCTCCGCCACAATCAACCGCTCTGGCTGATCTGTCACCATATCATCTGGATAATACTGAGGCCCCTTAGGCAGATGCTTCTTTATCTCTGTCAGCAGCCCCTCTAGATTATTCTCTTCCTTGGCAGAAATAGGCACCGTAGCCGCAAAATGATATTTTCCATTGTAGCTGGTAATAATAGGCAGCAGCTGCTCCTTGTCCTCCAGCAGATCCAGCTTATTAATGGCCAACACTACAGGCTTGTTAGTAGCCTGCAAACGCTCCAGAATATACTGCTCCCCAGGACCAAACTTCTCCGTAGCATCTACCACGAAAATAATGGCATCCACTTCCTTCAAGGTTCCCTCAGCAGCCTTCACCATATATTCTCCCAGCTTATGCTTTGGCTTATGAATACCAGGAGTATCCAAAAATACCATCTGAGCATCCTGCTGAGTCAGCACACACATAATACGGGTGCGGGTAGTCTGAGGCTTATCAGACATAATGGCAATCTTCTGACCAATCAGACTGTTAATCAAGGTAGACTTGCCTACATTTGGCCGGCCAATTACCGCCACAAAGCCGGATTTATGGGTTTTGGGATCTATCTGGAATCTAGGCTCTGGCATAACATCCTCCAGCTTGATTTCCTTACCCTTGGACAGGGCAATCTGAGGCTCCTGAGCCAAAGGCAGAATCATTCCCTTGCCATCTCTGGAAATCCCCAGCTTACCCATAATGTAACGCTGTTCCTCCTCCATTTCCATTCGCTCTTCCTCTTCCATATGGTCATATCCCAGAAGATGCAGCATACCGTGAATGGTCAAAAAGGACAGCTCCCGTTCCATGCTGTGGCCATATTCCTGAGACTGAGCCCAGGCTCTCTCCAAGGAAATAATAATATCCCCCAGCACCTCGGTTTCTGGACCATCCTCAATCTCTGGCTCCTCACTGTCCACAAAGGCAAAGGAAAGCACATCTGTAGGCCTATCTAATCCCCGATACTCCTTATTCATCTGATGAATATACTCATCATTGGTCAGAGTAATGCTAACCTCGGAATTTTCCACATCATAAAGAGGCCCCGTAATCTCCACTGCCCGCTTGACGATTTTTTCCAATTCCTCCAAGGTACCCATTTCCTCAGATACCTGCAGATTTTCCGGCTCTCGGCCAATAATAATTTCCATACTTTATTCTGTCTCTCCCTTTCGCTTATTATTTATAGCAATTTCTTTTTTCTGTTCAATCTTTTGCTTCTGCTCATAGGCATCATAGGCCTGAACAATTCTAGTCACCACATCATGACGAATAACATCCATAGCCTCCAGCCGTACCACGCCAATGCCCTTGACTCCATCCAGAATCTTGGTAGCCTCCACCAGCCCAGAGGTAACCCCCCGTGGCAAATCAATCTGTCCTGGATCGCCTGTTACCACCATACGGGAGCCAAAGCCCAATCTAGTAAGGAACATCTTCATCTGCTTATCCGTGGTATTCTGAGCCTCATCCAGGATAACAAAGGCATTTTCCAAGGTACGCCCGCGCATATAAGCCAAAGGAGCTACCTCGATTACCCCCTTGGTCATAAGCTTGGCAAATACATCCTGCCCCAGAATATCCTGCAAGGCATCATAAAGAGGTCGCAAATAAGGATCCACCTTTTCCTGCAAATCTCCCGGCAAAAACCCCAGCTTTTCGCCAGCCTCTACAGCAGGGCGGGTGAGAATCAGCTTCTCCACCTCCCGGTTGCGAAGAGCCGCACAGGCCAGCACCACAGCCAAATAGGTTTTACCTGTTCCTGCCGGCCCCACTCCAAAGGTAATAAAATTGTGCCGGATAGTATCCACATAAATACGCTGACCCAAGGTCTTGGGACGTACATGACGGCCTCTGGAAGTCACCATAATGGTATCACTAAAGAGATTGTGGAGAGCCTCTCCCTTGCCACCCTTAACCAGCCCTACGCTATAGCGTACCTCATGCATGGTAATAGTGGTACCCTGACGATGAAGATACTGCAGCTCCCGCAGGATTTTGGCTGCCGGCTGTACCTGATCTGCCTCGCCGCTGATACTAATGGCATCACCCCGACTGATAAAACGAGCATCAAAATTGTCCATCAATACCCGAACATATTCATCCCGCTCTCCCAGCAGAGCCTGAGCCTCCTGTCTATCCTGAAATTCAATAATTTCCTCTAATACCTCTCGCAATAAAGCAACCTCGTTTCTATTCCACACTTAACTAATCTGCCGGATAAACTCCAGCGATTTTAACGGTTTTTCAAATATATGATGCAAATATCCCAACAGCAAAGCCTCTGCCGCCAAAAGAGTCTTACCCTTGACAGTCAACGCCGGGGGATTTTGCCAATCCAGCTGCAAAAGCTGTACTATCAGCTGTCTAAGCTCTTGGGGATATTCCCCCTGAGGCCCATAATTGCCATGACGGCTGCATTCTGAGCAAAGCCCTCCACCAGCCTCAAAGGAAAAGGTGCCATCCCCCTCCAGCCTTTTGCCACATTCGGCACAATATTGATAGCCTAGCTGCATACCAGAAAACTCCAACAGCTGATAGGCCGCAGCCAAAGCAGCAATCCGAGGATTTCGCTCCCCAAAGGTGGCAAATATTTCCAACAGCCTATTGTACATATCCTTTTGGGGAAAGTTTTCTATAGCCAGCTGGCTAGCTGTTTCCGCTACAAAGGCCCCATAGGCCATAGCGGTAAAATCAGTGCTCATTACCCGATAGCTGTGCAAAAGACTGCAGCCACGAATGGTGTCCAGCTTGTCACCTTGCTTCAACTGAATCTCCACCTGATTAAACATCTGGAGAGTGCCTGCCAAGGCGCTTTTGGTACGGCGGCAGCCAAAAGCGGCAGCCTTAATAAGCCCCTGCTGTGGAGATAAAAGGGTTATGATTTTGTCTGCCTCCCCCCAATTCCTAATTCCTAGAATCAGAGCCTCAGTTGAATATTGTCCCATAGAAAATCACACTTTTTATGAAAAACAGCTATTTTTCCCATAGCTCATTTAAAAATAGTCACATATAAGCTATTTTACATCAATATGCCCCAAAAACAAAATTTTTTTGCTAAAAAGCCATCAGCTGACAGGAAAATCCCTGTCATACCGATGGCTATATCAATTAATATTCCTTTTTCAGACAGCAATTTTTGTATTTTTTGCCACTGCCACAAGGACATGGCTCATTACGACCAATCTTACGACCTGTCCTTACCACAGACTGACGAGGCAAATTAGCTGCTTCCTCTGGAGTATATCCCTTTAGCACCCACTGAGGCAAGGTGTTATTATAGTCGCCAATCAAGGCCACCAATTCATCCGCATCTGCCCTGTTCTCCATTACCAGCTCATGGTCCTTGAGGAAACCCATAATTTCTTTCATGCCATAACCATTCTGGAGAATCATATTAATGCTGTTGACAGCCTCTGCTGCCTGCAGCACATCCAGCTGTTTTTGCTTCATAAAATACTGAGCCAAAGCCCGATATGCCTCTGTGGACTCAATATAGCTTTCCTGTCCTGCATCAAACAGCTTATCATAAGGAAAATCAGCATAATTAACCATGCCTCGCTGTCTCTGAGCTGCCTGGAGAGCCTCTGGATTCATTACTGACTCATGCATCAAATCCTTTTCCGTAGTTACCACCTGAGGATACCAACAACCACCGTTGAAGATAATGCCCATAAAGTCAGCAAAATCCAATTCACCGTCAATCTGGTCACAAACCTTCTGATAGAGCTGGTCATAGTCAATAATGCCATAGTAATAAACCATGCCTGCCGCCAGACGCATAACCTCTGTATTGAGATTTACAGCATCAGCATAGGCGGCGTTATTGATTTTCTCATATTCAGCCTGAATCTCCTCGGGCATATACCAAAGCATTTCTCCGTCCTGCATACCACAGTACAGCACACCAACACCTCGGAGATAATCCAGCCGGTAGTCCTCCTTCTGCAAATCCTTTAACAGACCTTTATGCTGACAGGCATAGTCAAAAATATCCTTCTGCTCCTGAAATGCACTAACAAACCAACGGCCCACAAAATTTACTACTTCTGGCTCTATGGCCGCTACCATATCTGCTTTCTTAGTGCGGTTCAGATTTCCCATAGGAAGATTCAGATTATACTGAATATCCTCCAGCTCCTGTTTGGTCAAGGCCAATAAAGCACCCTGGAGGCTCAGCTTCTCTGGCAGCTTATGACGGCGCAGGGCCTTCATTCGCTCTTTTCTCTGCTCCTCCATCAGCTGATTGTATTCAGCCTCAGAAAAGGTAAAATTCCTTTCCGTCTCAATTGTCTTTCCGTTTATTTCAGCCATTTTTACTTAACTCCATATTTTAATATTTTTACGCAAGCTCTGCTTTATGTTCAGTCATGCCCTTAATACAGCAGGCCATGACATCCCCCAGGTCCATGCCCAAATCTGCTACGCCGCTTTTAATAATCTCACGATTACATTTAGCCGCAAATTTCTTGTCCTTGAATTTTTTCTTCAGACTCTTTACCTCCATACCTTCCATCCCTTCTGGACGCATCAAAGAGTAGGCATGAATAATTCCAGTCAGCTCATCCACCGCAAACAAGGATTTTTGCAAATTACTGGATGGCTCTACTTCCTCAGTACAAATACCGTAGCCATGAGCAATGATATTTTTCATATCTTCCTCATCCACTGGCTCATTGGCCAAAAGCTCCCGGACATGATGGCAATGCTCCTGAGAAAATTTTTCAAAATCCACATCATGAAGATAGCCAATAGCCTCCCAGTAAGCTTTATCCTCCCCAAAATGCTCTGCCATAGCTCCCATAGCTGCACTTACGGCCGCTGCATGAACAAAAAGATGCTGTTCCGTCGTATGCTTAGACAAAATCTCTTTGGCCTGAGCCAATGTCAACATGCTCATAATATTCTTCCCTTCCAAATTATGTTTGCGTTTATTATACCTTTCAACAAAGCTAATTGCAAATTTTAGATTGTACCTATGCTGAACACACAAAAAGAAGTATACCAGCCTTATAGTACACATATGCTCCATAAATTCTGATTTGTAGAGTTGGTCATCCACCTAAGGATGTAAATATAATTCGGGATGTCAAATTTTTTCGAAATACAGCCTGCGGTCATGGCGACTTTTGCTCTGTCCGACTTAATGGCCCTATCTGATGATTTATCCTAACGCAC
>DAVZJH010000104.1:0-5526 GCA_052272885.1 Anaerovibrio sp.
ATCAGATAGGGCCATTAAGTCGGACAGAGCAAAAGTCGTTATGACCGCAGGCTGTGTTTCGAAAATCTTTGACATCCCGAATTATGTTTACAACTCTAGGGAGAGAGGCAACTCGACAAATCTGAATTTGGAAAAATAAATTATATTTTATTAAGCCCAGCTGCGTTGGCAGTTGGGCTTTTTCTGTTTTATGACAAATGTCATGGCAAAAAAACGAAGTCAATATGACAAAAATCAGCTGTAATTAATTACAAAATCGCTAAAATAATAAGTACATCAAGACAAAATATAGATACACAATAAGGAGTGGATAAAATGCTATATATACTTTTGGTCAGCCATGGGGAATTTGCTCCTGGTCTGCATACGGCAGTTAAGATGATTGCTGGAGATAATCCCAATGTGATGTCAGTAGGCTTGAAGGACGGTATGGGAGCAGATGAGCTGGCAGTGGAGGTAGCTAGGCTGGTGGAGAAGATTACCCCAGAGGATCGGCTGGTGGTGCTGGCAGATTTGATGGGAGGCTCCCCGCTGACTACTACTATGAATGTTATTGCCGAAAAGGGCCTGTTAAGCAATACACGGGCATTTACAGGAATGAGCCTGCCTATGGCATTAACAGTGGTTCTTTCTGGAGATGCCCTGGATATGGAAACTTTTGGAGATACTATTATGGAAGAGGCCAAGGCTGGCGTACAGGAATTTGTTGTAGCAGTTGAAGATGACGAAGATGAGGATTTGTAAGAAATAGGAGGAAAATATTATGTCAATTACATTTGTAAGAGTAGACGATAGAATGATTCACGGTCAAACCTGTACTAGATGGGCATTGGAATATCCATGTGATGGTATTGTGGCTGTTAATGATGCTGCAGCTAACAATTCTGTATTGAAGGCAGCCTACAAGAGTGCTTCTGGCAAAAAGACTTTTGTGTGGACCATAGAAGATTGGCAGAAGAAATGCCAGAAGGTTATTGACAGTGATACTAGATATTTCCTGATCACCAAAAATCCTATTGATATGAAAAAGATTCTGGTGGATCAGGGCTTTGTACCAGATGATGTTAAGACCGTAATTATTGGCCCTTGCAATGACCGCCCAGAGGCCACCAAGCTGGGCAATAATCAGTCCATTACTCAGGAGGAAGCAGAAGCTCTGGAAGCCATCATGCAGAAGGGCTATGAGGTAGAGTTTGCTCTGATTAAGGAAGCTGCCATTGGCAATTGGAAGAAATTCCGGGGTCAGTTTGGTTTCAACTAATAGGTAATAACTGCAACAGAATAGCCGGCTTGTCTGAGGGGGCACCGGCTCTGGGGTAGAGGTATTATATAATTTTATGAAGTATTTTTAGGAAAGAGAGTGAGAAACAATGGAAATCAGTATGTTTCAGGCAGTCCTATTAGGATTGTGCGCCTGTCTGTCCAGTATGCCTGGTTTGGGTGGTACTACCTTTGGTAACTATACCCTGGGCCGTCCACTGGTAGCAGGCTTGATTGTAGGTATTATTCTAGGAGATATTCGTTCCGGTATTATTATTGGTGCAGCAATTCAGGTTATCTATATTGCACTGGTAACTCCAGGTGGTACTGTTTCTGCCGATGTTCGTGCCGTATCCTATATTGGTATTCCACTGGCTATCTGTGCTGTAAATTCTCTGGGGCTTGACCCTGCTACTAGCCAGGCACAGTCTATGGCTGCTGCCTTGGGTGCTGCTGTAGGTACTCTGGGTACTGTATTGTTCTATGGTACTGCTACTATGAATCTGATTTGGCAGCATATTGGCTGGAAGGCTGTAGAAGAAGGCAATTTCCATAGATTGTATATGGTAGATATGGGTCTGCCTTGGATTTCTCATCTGGTGTGTTCCTTCCTGCCAACTGTAGTTATTACTATGGCTGGTGCAGGCATGGTTGATTTGATGAAGGCCTATATGCCAATGGATGGCGTTGCCATGAAAACCCTGTTTACTGTTGGTTCCCTGCTGCCAGCAGTCGGCGTTGCTATTCTCTTGAAGCAGGTAGTAAAGAAGTCTCTAGATTTCCTGACCTTCCTCTTTGGTTTCACTCTGGCTGCCTGCCTGGGATTGAACCTGATTGCATCTGCTATTATCGGTTCTTTCTTTGCCGTAATTAACTACAAGGTTATGATGTGCATGAACAAAAAGCCTGCGGCTGTTGCTGTAGATGATGATGACGAGGAGGATATTTGATTATGAAAAAGCTTAGCAAAAAGACATTAAATAAATCATTTCTCTCCTGGTTCTACGGCAATCTGACCTGCTTTTCCCAGGAGCATATGCAGACCTTTGGTTATCTTTGTGCCATGCTGCCAGTAGTAGAGGAGTTGTATGACAAAAAAGAGGATCAGAAAAAGGCAATGCAGACTTATACTGCTTTCTTTAACACAGAGCCACAGATTGGTTCTCTGGTTGTTGGCATGACTGCTGGTATGGAGGAGGCCAAGGCCAATGGCCAGCCTATTGATGGTGATGCTATTAACGGTATTCGTGCAGGTCTGATGGGGCCTTTGGCTGGTATCGGTGATTCCTTGATTGTTGGTACCCTGATTCCTATTCTGTTAGGTATTGGTTTGGGTCTGTCTGCCGATGGCAGTCCATTAGGTGCTATCTTCTACATTGTAGTATGGAATTTGCTGATGTGGTTCGGCATGAGATTTGCCTTTGATAAGGGATATTCTCTGGGCGGCAAGGCCGTTGAGATTCTGGTAGGGGAGCAGGCACAGGCTGTTCGTGACTCCATATTGATGATTGGTACTGTGGTTATTGGTGCCGTTGCTGCTTCCTGGATAAATATTACCACAGCTTTGCCACTGCCTGGTGGTGGAACTTTGCAGGCAACCCTTGATGGTATCTTCCCTAAAATGCTGTCTGCTGGTGCTGTTATCTTCTGCTGGTGGTTGATGGCCAAGAGAAATATTTCTCCAACCGCAGTTATGGGCCTGTTGGTAGTAATCGCCTTTGTTGGTGTATTGATTGGTTTCTTCGATCCAGGTCTTAGCTATTAAATTGCGTATCCACCCTCCCTATACATTGATGTACTGGGTTATAATCAGTGTATCCCAACACCCTGTCGGTTTTCCGACAGGGTGTTTTGGTGTTGTTAAGGCGCCATTGACTATTTGAATAGCAAAAAGTATACTAATGGATAAAGATAACTTTAGTATAAGGATTTTCTTAATAGTCAAGGTGGCTGGAAAAAGCATCTAAGATGGCTAAAGGGAAGATTCTTATAAGGAGGCCCCATATGACATACATGGAAGAAAAAATTCATATAGGTGCAGGTACGATTCACCGGTTGTTGACAATATACAATGGCTTGGCAGTATTGCTTTTGGCAGGGTTTATGGCTATTACTCAGCAGAAAATTAACCAATCCATGTGGGCACATCAGTTTTTGCAGCAAGTACCAGGAGTGCCTTTGCCTGCTGATACCATGTTGCTGCATACTTTTTTATCTTTTGCTGTGCTAACAGGCTGTGGATATTTGTATAGTCATTTAACGGGAATTTCTGTTATGTGGCGCTTGGGAATTTTTTTGGTGGAGCTGATAAGCTGTATTTTTTTGTTGTATAGTATCAGTCTATCCTATGATGGTGTGGTTTTGCTGCTGGTGGCAGATTTGATGTATTGCTATCAGGGGCGTAACAGGCTGTTTATTATGCTGGTAGCTATGCTGATTATTTATGGCATTATCAGTTATAATGTATCTATGCTGCAAGCTAGGGTGGTGGGCTTTGATTCCTATGTAGGTTATTATAACCATGTTGTTCAGGCTGCGTTGCTTTCCATGAAAAATATGCTGGTTTATGGAAATATTATTTTTTTTGTTATATATATGGCGGTGTTGCTGCAGGAAAAAAGCAAGGAAGCAGAGGAAATTGCTAGTCTGAATGCTCAGCTGGTAAAAACCAATAAATTGCTTTATGAAACCAATAGCCAGCTGAATAATTCAAATGGAGCATTGTATAAGGCCAATAAGAAGCTGCGGGAATATGCTATGACCATTGCTAGTATGACGGAAATCAAGGAGCGTAATCGTTTGGCCAGAGAGATTCATGATACTTTAGGTCATGCTCTTACGGGAATTATTGCCGGTCTTGATGCCTCTATTATAACAATGGATTATGCTCCAGAGGCCACCAAGGAGCAGCTGACTAAAATCAGGGCGGTTGCTCAGCATGGTATTAAGGATGTGCGGCGCAGTATGCATATGTTGCGGCCAGAGGATTTGGAAACCTTGCCACTGAAGGAAGCTGTTGGCAAGGTGGTACGGGAATTTGGGGAAACCAGTGGCGTCAAGATTCAACTGCAATTTGATAATTTTCCGGAGAAGCTGCGGGAGGATCAGACAGAGGTTTTGTATCGAATTGTTCAGGAGGCTCTTACTAATGCTAGCCGTCATGGTCATGCTACGGAGGTAAAAATATTTATGGTGTATGAGAACGAGTATCTCAAAATCCTGATTAGAGATAATGGGGTAGGCTGTGCCAACATAAAAAAAGGCTTTGGCCTGCATCATATGTTTGAACGGGTGGGAATGTTGGGGGGACGATTGGATTATTGGAGTGATAAGGGCTTTGTGTTGGAGATAGAGCTGCCAGTAAATCATATTGCTTAACTAAATTCACAAGATGGATTAGCAATTATAGGGAAAGGGCGAATAAGTGTGTTAAAGGTAATCATTGCTGATGATCAGGATTTGATACGGGAAAGCCTGAAAATTGTTTTGGATATAAATGAGGATATTCAGGTGGTAGGCATGGCCTGTAATGGCATGGAGCTGTTGCAGTTGCTGGAAAAACAGCCAGCGGATATTATTCTCATGGATGTGCGGATGCCTCAGCTGGATGGGGTGCAGGCTACCAAGGCCGTTAAGGAAAAATATCCTGCTACCAAGATTATTATTCTAACAACCTTTGATGATGATGAATATGTATTTAATGGGCTGAAATATGGTGCCAGTGGTTATTTGCTAAAGGGAATTTCTGTGCCGGATTTGACAGAGGCCATTCGCAAGGTGGCTGCCGGGGAGGCTATGCTGAACAAGGATATTGTCACCAAGGTGGTAAAGCTTTTTGCTGAAAATTCTTCTCTGGTTCAGCTTGAAGAAAATGCATCAGAGACTATTAGTCTTGCAGAACAGCAGGAAAGACAGAGTAAATTTGCTATTCAGGTGGATGAATTAGGAGTTAGGGAGCTTTCCAAAACAGAGCGGAATATTGCCAAATTGGTGGGGAGGGGGTTTTCTAATAAGGAAATAGCTCAGCATATGAAGCTGTCAGAGGGGACAGTGCGGAATAGTCTAAGTACGGCTCTAAGTAAGCTGGATTTGCGGGATCGCACTCAGCTGGCTATATGGACAGTACAGACCAATATGGTGCAGAAGGAGCTGGAGTAGATGTCTATGATTTTCCTTTCGTGTATGTATAAGTTTTGATTTGTAGATCCAAAGACTTATTTGCATAATGGTATATATATACTCTTTACTGAGGCATGACATATACCC
>DAVZJH010000105.1:0-5504 GCA_052272885.1 Anaerovibrio sp.
CCGCCTCCCGACCAGTTTTTTCGGCAATAAAGGGAGGCTGTCCCAATTTACTAGCCAGGGCACGACCACGAACGCCTTGTGCCTGCAAGGCCTGGGCCTGCCACCACAGGCGGATTTGCCTAGCCACCAAGCCTACTGTCAAGGCAAAATACACACCATTATCCAGCTGTCGTTGGAATAATTGCAAAGCCTTGGCAGCTTGCCCTGTGCCAATGGCATTTAGCATAGCAAAGCTTGAAATTTCCGGCACGTCGGAAAAAGCCTGCATCAGATGCTGGCGGGTAATCTGTCGCTGCTCCGGCCCTAGGAACAAAGCCAGCTTTTCCAGCTCCTTATTGAGAAAGACCAAATCCACAGTCTGCATACTGCTTACAGCTCCTACCATGTATTCGTAGGCCTGCCTATCCATATTTTTATTTAGCTCCTGCAGCTTTCCCTGCAACCAGTCCCCAATATTGCTGGCCCGGATAGGCTCCGACTCCATAACTATGCCAGACTCAGCCAGAATCTTGTACAGCCTTTTCCGCTTGTCCGGCTTGCCATGATATTCAAAAATCACATAGCTGAATTCAGGTATATTCTGCAGCATCCCATGAAATTTTTCTTCTAATTTCTTACTGCTGCTTTCCCCCTTGTCCTTAAAAAGGGCAACGGACTTAACCCATACTACATTTTTGTCTGTCAAAAATGGCACAGACTCCACCAAGGTCATAATCTCACTAAGAGATGTGCCATCCGCCACCTGCACATCCTCCATAGGACATTGCCATGTTTTCAGCAGAGCCTCCCTGGCCTTATCTATATAATAGGCTTCCTCTCCTGCCAGCAGGTACAAATGACCAATTTTACCCTGCCTTAGCCCTGCCATCAGCTCACCATAATTCATATATTATCACATACCTTTATCTTGCTATATTGGCTAAAAAAATGTATAATAAAGACAAGAGGGTACCGATAGACGGTTGCCCCGTTTTATAGCAGTTTTATAGAAAGACCGCCTACGTTTGGAAGCAGAGGCGGTCTATTCTTATGCCTTGATTGCAATAATAATCAGCAACACCAAAACTAGTGCGAAAAAGAAATCGTACATAGTCATAGGCATAGCCCCCTTTCAGGGGCAGGATTAACCGCCTACCGTATAGATACACTCTTGCCTTGTCTATTTTATCAAATTAGGTAATATATATCAAATGAAAAATCCGCCTGTATTCCCCAATACAGACGGATTTCAGGGGGCCACACGCCCCATTGCCTATCAATTACTTTTCTCTCACAATAAAGCCATAACGCTCCAGGAGATTAAAAAACTGTCCTAATCTGGGTAGCAACGGCTCAGCCTTTTCCCCAAAATGACTGTGCACAGCCTCAGATACAGTTTTTACATCGTGGCTGGAGGCAAGCTCCTGCCACACAAAGCTGCCCAGCTCATCCAGCTTAATATAGCTGGTAGAGGGCCGTTTAAAAACCTTGTGAGCTATAGCCGCAAAGGGCCCCCTATGCTCCATTGCCAGCTCCACAGTACCATCCTCCAAAACCTTCCATTTCAGTTCAGGGTTGCGACGATACCTTAGGTCAAAAATATTCTTGGATTTAAGCATTCTTTTTACCAGACTCAATAGTGTAAATCATTACACAAATCAGAGCGATAAAGGCAACAATAGAGCCAATTTCACCAAGATTAATAGTGCCAGAGATATCAGTATCTACATTCAGCACTGCCAGCAGAGCCAACACAATACCTACAATACCCTCGCCGGCAATCATACCAGACGCCAGGAGAGTACCGTTGTTAATAGCAGCTTCCTTAATCTTGTCAGACTGATACTTCTTGGCCTCCCAAATACGACGGATCAAACCACCAATAAAGAGAGGAGCAGTCAGATAGATTGGCAGATACAGACCGATAGCAAAGGCCAGTACAGGCAGACCCAGCAGCTCTACTACTACAGCAATAGCAGCTCCCATAAATACCAAATCCCAAGGCAGGTTAGCAGTAATAACACCCTCTACAATCATCTTCATGAGCATAGCCTGTGGTGCAGCCAGCTCCTTGGAGCCAAAGCCCCAGGCAGCATTCAGAAGATACAGTACGCCACCAACAGTCAGAGCAGAAACGAACACACCAATCAGCTCACCTATCTGCTGCTTAACAGGAGTTGCACCCAGAATATAACCGGTCTTCAAATCCTGAGAGGTATCACCAGCAATAGCAGCTACGATACAAATAACAGAACCGATAGCAATAACTGCCATCATGCCCTCCTGGCCTACATTACCATTAGCTACAAAGATAATGCTGATGAACAGCAGGGAAGCAATGGTCATACCAGAAACAGGGTTGTTACTGGAGCCTACAATACCTACGATACGGGAGGATACAGTAGCAAAGAAGAAACCGAAGATAACTACCAGCAAAGCACCCATGGGGCTGATTGGAATAATAGGTACTGCTACCATCAAAGCAGCTAAAGCAATGATGCCGCCGATAATAACCTTCATGGAAAGATCCTGATCAGTACGGAGAGAGGTGTGACCTCCACCAAAGCTGCTCAAAGACTTCTTGAAAGTATCAAAAATCAAAGGCAAAGCCTTTACCAAGCTGATAATACCGCCAGCAGCCAAAGCACCAGCACCAATATAACGGCCGAAGCTGCTCCACATAGCACCTGGGCTCAGCTCCTGAATCATCTTGGTTGCAGGGAATACTATCTCATTGGCACCATAGAAAGCAATACATGGCAGAATGCAGAACCACATGAGAACAGAACCTGCAAACAATACGGAAGATACACGATAACCACAGATGTAACCTACACCCAGCAAAGCTGGCAGTACATCAATACCAATCTCGGAGCCCTTGAAACGCTCAAAGCTATAAGCAATTTCACTTGGGAATACCTTCAGACCATCAGTTACAAACTTGTAAACTGCTGCCAGACCAAGACCTGCAAAAATAGTCTTGGCAGAAGAGCCCTTGCCCTCGCCAGCCAGCAGAATTTCTGCACAAGCAGTTCCCTCTGGATATGGCAGAACACCATGCTCCTTAACAATAAGAGCCTTGCGGAGAGGTACCATAAACAATACACCCATAAAACCGCCAATAAAAGCTACAATTGCAATCTCTGCCATAGATGGAGTCTCAGTGCCCCACTCCTGCGCCCACATAAACATAGCAGGCAGGGTAAAGATACAGCCTGCTGCTACGGACTCACCAGCAGAACCAATGGTCTGAACCATATTGTTCTCCAGAATGGAATCACGCTTCAACAGGACACGAATAACAGCCATTGAAATAACAGCTGCTGGAATGGATGCAGATATGGTCATACCTACACGCAATCCCAAATAGGCATTAGCACCGCCGAACAATACTGCCAGCAGCATACCTACCACCACAGAAACCACCGTTAATTCCAGAGGAGTTTTCTCCGCTGCAATATAAGGCTTAAATGTTCCCTTTTCCACTTAAAATACCTCTTTTCATAAAAATATACACTTAGACTGAAAAGGGTATGCTCTGTCTAACAATAATGGATTTTGTCCATTATAACTAGACATTGCATACTCCATTCCATTCTATACATACTTTGCAATTCTATCACATTTGGTAATTACTTTCAATAGCCCTGTGTTCTACTTACCTTTAGATATAACACATTTCTATGCATACCATGATATTCCTTAAATATTTATACACAACTGTGCATATTTTTAGAAAATTAGAAATTTATCCCGAAAATAAAGATTTTTTTATGTTTGATATTTTACAGATTATCCAAAACTTTCCACCTGGATTTTTTCACCATCAGTGGTAAAAACAATCGCACCCTGTCGGTCTGTACGCAAAATCTCAGCCTGAGTACAATTAGACAGCCGGTTTAAAACCTCCTTATGGGGATGGCCAAAGCTGTTTTTATAGCCACAGGAAATTACCGCCCAGCGTGGAGCCACCGCCTGCAAGAATTCCTGACTACTGGAGGTACGGCTGCCATGATGGCCTACCTTTAGCACTGTACTGGCTACATGGGTGCCATTAGCCAATACCTGCTGTTCCTGCTCAGCCACCAAATCCCCAGTAAACAAAAAGGAAGCCTCTCCATAGCTCACCCGTATCAGATTAGAAAATTCATTGCCAGTGGCCTGCAACTGACTTTCCTGCACCTTCCTTGACTCTGGAGAGTAAAGCATATCTATCCGGACTCCATCCAATTCTATACTGCTGCCCTCCTGCAAGGGCACCAGCAATTTTTTTATTTTCCCTAGCTCTCCTGTGCCAAAGGCTTGTAGATAATCTCCTGCTCCCTCATGGCCAATGCCGATAGCACCTACTGGTATTTTAGTCAAGATACCTTTTACCCCTCCCGCATGATCATCATGGGCGTGGGTAAGAAAAATATAGTCCAGCTTTTCCACCCCATAATGCAAGAGATAAGGTACATCCACTCTGCTACCAATATCATAGCTTCCCTCCCGTACTCCCCCCGTATCCACCATAAAAGCTCTGCCGTGTGGGGTTATAACCAGAGCACTATCCCCCTGACCCACATCGATAAAATGCACCTGCATTTCCTTATTATTGCACCATATCTGCCAACAGCAGAAAATCACTGCCAACATTCCCAATAAAGAAACAGCCTGCCAGCCTTTTGAACTCCGCAGCTTCTGTCCCATAGCCAGCAGATATTTACCGCCAACACAGGACATCAGTCTTTTCCTGTATTCATCACCAATAATCAGCCAGCCCAGTCCCATATAATACAACATTCCGTTCCACCAGCTAAAGGTAGGCATATAGATTTGACTTCCCGGCAAAGCCGCCACCCAACGGGAAAGCTCATAAACCAAGCCCAGTACCACACTGGCCAGAAGAAAAACCAACTTACCTGCCAAAGGCAGCAGACTGGCTAGCAAGCCTGCCAGCAGTCCTGCCACAATAATCCATTCCACAATAGGGGCAATAACCAGATTGGCCAATAAGGAGCTAAGGGAAAGCACATTAAAATACCAAGCGATTATAGGCAGTACGGACAACTGGGCACCAATAGTCACAGACAGACTATCTGCCACAAATATTGGCAATATCTTGCGCAGGCTTTCCCTAAGAGGGGGAGCTAAATACAAAAGCCCAGCGGTAGCCCCAAAGGATAGCTGAAAGCTAATATCAAAAAGCCAAAGGGGAGAATATAGCAACAATCCCAAAGCCACCAATCCCAATATATGCTGAGCATCCCTTTCCCTGCCGGCAGTTAGGGCCAACAGGGTTAAAATTCCCATTAAGGCAGAGCGAATAACTGGGGGAATAGCCCCTGCCAACAGACTATAAAACAAAATAACTCCTGTAGCCAAAACTGCTGTTGTTTTCGGCGACAGTTTTAGCAGCCTGCCTACAATATTGGCAGTACCGGCCATAAGGGTAATATGTGAGCCGGATACAGATAGAATATGCACAATACCTGTTATGGTAAAGGCCTCCAGCAGTTCTGGGCGTATCCCCTGATAACCAC
>DAVZJH010000106.1:0-5373 GCA_052272885.1 Anaerovibrio sp.
TCATACAAATTTCATTAGAAAATAATCATTCTTCTCTCTTTTTCTTTAATAAAATAACCATCTTGAAAGGATATATATCCTCCAGCTGCACATACAGCACAATAAATATATATTTATTCTCGTATATATATCTGATTTTTAAACAGTTTCAAAGAAATCCTGAGAAATCTGGTCTGTAACAACCTCCAGCTCCTTCTTCATCCGAGCAGCCTCTGTTCGCAAATATTCTGCCAAAACCTGCACCACCGGAAACTCAGTGCCAAAATGTCCTGCATCTATAAGATTAATTCCCTGCTGTACAGCACTCTGAGCCTCATGATATTTCACATCTCCTGTTAAATACACATCTGCTCCTTTAAAGGCTGCTTTGGACACAAACTCTGCACCTGCACCACTGCAAAGAGCCACCTTGCGAACCAGCTTATCTGAGCCTCTCACAATGCGCACATGATTAATATGCAGACCTTTTTTTACATCCAGAGCAAATTCATCCAATGATTTGCTCTGAGGCAAATAACCTATTCTACCTAAGGAAAACCCCTTTTCTTCATCTGTTATTACAAAATTCTCTATATTTTCCAACCCCACAGCCTGAGCCAGCACATCATTAACCCCTCCAGGAGCAATATCCAGATTGGTGTGAGTCGCATAGACAGCTATATTGTTACTCAAAAGCAGCTGGAACATTTTGCCATCATACAAATCCGTTCTTAGATGGCGTACCCCCTTGAAAATCATAGGATGATGAGCCACTATCATATCCACTGAAGCCTCTATGGCTGCCTCCACCACAGGAATACTTACATCCAGGCAGGTCATCACCTTGCGCACCTCCTGATGAGGCGAACCTGCCAAAAGACCATGATTATCCCAGTCCTCAGCCATTTTCTTAGGGGCCAATCTCTCCAGCATATCCATTACAGTCTGACATTTCATCATAGCAATCCCTCCAGCTCTACGATTTCCGCCTCCACCTGCTGAATTCTTTTCCTATCAGGTTCTGCACTTTTCTGTAATCCTGTTAATACCTTGTGACAGGAAATTAGATTATTCTCCACATGGTTGGCAAATAGCTTTGGTCTTTTCTCCAAAAGCACAGGTCCCAGCTTCAAGGCTAGCTCCGAGGGAATTTCTGCTTGTCCTCTCTCCGCCTTGATAATCTGATATACTCTGCCATCCACCTGAGCCAAGGCCTCATCAACAATATGCCAATTATGCTCATAGAGCCATCTTCTCAGCAGACTGTAGGCATTCTGAGGCTGCAACACAAGACAGCTTAAACCAGCCAGCACATCTGGCTCTGCTGATAGAATATCACTTATCAGCTTGCCTCCCATGCCAGCAATACATACAGTATCAGCTTCTCCCACAGCCAGCGCCTTTAGTCCATCTCCCTGCCGTACCTGAATATATTCTGTTAGCCCAGCCTCAGCCAATGTATGACTGGCTGCCTGACACGGACCAGCATTTTTATCCGCTGCAATAACAGTTCTTCTCTTATCCCTTTTGTACAGCTCCATAGCCAGATAGCCATGATCCGTACCAATATCCGCCACCTTACAATCATCAGGCACAAAACTAGCCACTGCTTCTAATCTATCGTCAAGAATCATCTATATCCTCCTTATCTAACAAAAGGGCTGCCGTATCCTCACGACAGCCCTCATATATTTATTAGTCAAGAAAATCCTTCAGCTTTTTGCTTCTGCTTGGATGACGCAGCTTACGCAAGGCCTTGGCCTCAATCTGACGGATACGCTCTCTGGTTACACCAAAGCTCTGGCCAACCTCCTCCAGAGTTCTAGCTCTACCATCCTTGATACCAAAACGCAGCTCCAGTACCTTCTTCTCTCTTTCGGTAAGAGTAGAAAGTACATCTGTCAGCTGCTCCTTCAGCAGCATATAAGAAGCTGCCTCTGCTGGTGCTGGTGCATCATGATCCTCAATAAAGTCTCCTAGATGAGAATCCTCCTCCTCACCAATAGGAGTCTCCAGAGATACAGGCTCCTGAGCAATCTTCATGATTTCCCTTACCCTATCCACAGTAATCTCCATATCCTTGGCGATTTCCTCTGGGGTTGGTTCCCTGCCCAGCTGCTGCAACAACTGTCTGGAAACGCGAATCAGCTTGTTAATGGTTTCTACCATATGAACTGGAATTCTAATGGTACGAGCCTGATCCGCAATGGCACGGGTAATAGCCTGACGAATCCACCAGGTAGCATAGGTACTAAACTTATAGCCCTTGGTGTAGTCAAACTTCTCTACAGCCTTAATCAGTCCAAGATTGCCCTCCTGAATCAAATCCAAGAACAGCATACCACGGCCTACATATCTCTTGGCAATACTTACTACCAGACGGAGATTGGCCTCAGCTAGACGCTTCTGAGCCTCAGAACCATCCTCAATATCCAGCTTCAGCTGCTTCATTTCCTCCTCGGTAACAGTTACCAAAGGAATCTCCAGCTCCTCCAAATCAGCATTATACTGGCGATGAGCCTTGCTGTCATAATCTTCTGGATTGTCTGTAATGCCATGCTGTTCCTTCAGGGCATTGACAATGGCATCATTCCGCAGCATGGTAGCAGCTACAACACTGTTATCCACACCCAGCTTTTTGCTCAGCTTGCCTACAGTCAGAATCTTGTCTGGATTTCTCTGATAAGCCTTGATATATTTATCTGCCTTAATCCGGCGCTCTGCCCGCACACCAGCCTCCATGCTGGTAGCCAGATGAATTTCTTCCTCGGCAGTCAGCAAAGGCACACGACCGATTTCCTTCAGATACATTCTAACTGGATCATCAATATTGATGCCCTCTGGAACGCTAAGATCTACATCTGCTTCTACATCCTGCAGTTCCTCATCCTTTTCCAGATCCTCTGGAGTCAAATCTGCATCATCAGAAATATCTACACCATTCTTACCAAAATTCTCAAACAGAGCCTCTATTTCGTCTGGAGAAATATCCTGCTTCTGCAGGGCCTCAACAACCTCGCCATAGGTTAGAACGCCACCGTTGCGCTTTCCCTTTTCCAATAGGTCGGCAATAACCATACGGCTCTGCTTTACCTCATTGCCTGCCTCCTGGGCAACAGCCTGCGTTTTGACAGCTGTCTTTTTAGGTGCGCCACTGGATTTAGAGCTTCTCTTTTTTTCCTTGATATCAGCCATTGAGCATTCTCCCTTCCTCCAGCATACAAAATTCTAAACTGGTTATCACTTTATAATTCATCCATTTCGTTTTTTATTTTCTGACTAAGCTCCAATTCCTCCAGGAATTCTGAGCTTCCCTCCCGGCTAAGCTGCTCAGCTCGCAGCCGGTGTATTTCAAACTGAGTTTTGAGATAATGTTTGCGCAGGAATCTGGTGCAATCCTGATATAGATCCATCATATCCTGACCGCCAGTATCCTCTACCATTGCTCTGGATATTTCCTCTACTGACTCATCACCTAGACTGGCAAATTGCATTACATCAGATATAATTGTGCCCTGCTTGATAAAAATTGCCATTTGACGCAGAATACCTGCCTGAATGTTATCTGGTACTGCATCTATAGGCACCTGAGATACAAAATGCTCCAGCACTGCTGGCTCCTGCCAAATAGCGCGAATAATCACCCTGCCTGCTCTGCGATTGGCATCCTCATTCTGACGGCGCACTGCCCGTATAGCCTGCCTTTCGGCTCCTGTCTGATAACCACCTAGATTACGGCCACGGCGATTCAATTCGTCCATCAATTCGTTTTCTGCCACCCCCAGAAGCTGGGCAGCTCTAGCCACATAGGCATTGCGCTGAGCCATATTTCTAAGCCCTAGAAGCACAGGGATAATTTTGGACATGGCCTGCAATCTACCCTCCAGACTGTTCAAATCCATATCCTTTACAATGTATTGCAGCTGGAACTCCACCATAGGCACAGCTCCCTTGATGACTGTCATGAAGGCCTCTGCCCCATGCTTTCTAATATATTCATCGGGATCTTTGCCATCAGGCATCTGCACCACCTTGATAATGGCGTTTTCCTGCTCACTAGCTACCTGAATAGCCCGAAAGATGGCCTGTTGTCCAGCTGCATCACTATCATAACAAAAATAAATCTGTGGAGCATACCGCAACAGCTTTTTACACTGTTCCCGGGTAAAGGCTGTACCCAGAGAAGCCACCACATTGTGGATGCCTGCAGCATACACCGATATAACATCCATATAGCCCTCAACCACCAAGGCAAAGCCAGATTTTTCTATCTGACGATGTGCCTTGTCTAGGCCGAAAAGCAGCTGCCTTTTGTTAAAAAGTATAGTTTCCTTGGAATTGAGATACTTGGCCTGCCTTTCCTGGTCAGCCTCTATTATTCTGCCCCCAAAGCCTACAATCCTGCCTCGCTCATCCCGAATAGGAATCATTACTCGATTGTGAAATCTGTCATATAGACTTCCATCAGGACGGCGCCTGGACAAATCACACTCCTCCAGCAGCTCTGGACTAATATCCCTCTGTACAAAGGCAGTGGATAGCTTGTCCCAGGCATCTGGAGCAAAACCTAGCTGAAATTCCTTGATTGTCTCCTCATTAATCCCCCGCTGACGAAAATATGCCAGTCCCTTTTGACCGTACCTGGTCATGGTAAGACAATTATGAAAAAAATTTCCTGCTAGCTGATTAACACGACGTAAATCTTCAATATGCTTCTCCCTGGCTATCTGAGCTGGGGACATTTTTTTCTGAGGCAATGGAATGTTCAGTTCCTCGGCAATTCTAGCCACAGCCTCATAATAGGGAATATTATCGTATAAAGAAACAAATTTGAAAACATTGCCACCGGCATGACAGCCAAAGCAATAGAAGAAACCATCATCCGGCTTTACGGAAAAGGATGGTGTCTTTTCATTGTGAAACGGACAACAGCCCCAATATCTGTCTCCCTTGCGTTTCAGCGCTACATAGCGGGAAATAACCTTGACAATATCTGCAGCTGAACGCACTTCCTCGGCAAATTCGCGAGTTATGATTCCATGCTCCGACATGGCAAAGCCTCCCACCTTTCCCTAAAAAGGCACAAATAGATTATCGTATTGACTTATATTCTAGCAAAAAGTCAAAAATCCTCTTTTTTTTACAAAACTCTTTAAATAAATTTTGTCATTTTTTCATTTTAATCTAATATTACCATTTAGTCAACCACAATATACCCAAAACTACGCCATTTCTCACCTTTCATCCTATTAAAATAAATTTTTACACAATTTATACTATCCTGCCTAAATTCTGTATTTGTTGAGTTACTGCTCTCCCTAGAGTTGTAAATATAATTCGGGATGTCAAAATTTTTCGGAATACAGCCTGCGGTCATAACGACTTTTGCTCTGT
>DAVZJH010000107.1:0-5359 GCA_052272885.1 Anaerovibrio sp.
GCAAAATCTTTTGGTTTGTAATTAGTGATATTAGATGTGTTCATAACAATATCCTTCATGAGTATATTTTGACACATTTAATCACTATTGACAATGATTTCGATTACTTTAAATTTCCTCCTTTTGACTGTGCCAAAGGGAAAATATCGTATATCGATAAGGATTACCTAGGGGACAGGAGTTGAGTAAAGTTTAGCATAGCAGGGCAAAAAATACAAACAAAATCCATTGCTAAATAATAATAACAATAGGTGACTTTGCTAGCTAAAGTGTGCTATAATTTTTCTATACAGGTAGTCGCTGTGCTATTAGGGAACCTAGGCATGTGCATGACCCTGCACTAGTGTGGAGGTGCGAAATTTGGCTGATAAATTAAAAATTTTGATTACGGATGATTCCAAATTGCTGCGGAAAAAGCTGCGGGAGGAATTAGAAAAACTGAATTGTGATGTGCTGGAGGCAGAGAACGGTAAGGAAGCTATTATGCGGGATTTGACCGAGCAGCCAGATGGGGTAATTTTGGATATAGTAATGCCAGAGGTAGGGGGAATTGAAACCCTGCAGGTTATCAAGGAGATAAATCCTGAAATTCCTGTTATTATGCTGTCCTCAGCAGGAACCTCTCAGAAGCTTAAGCAGACCTTGGAGCTGGGAGCTTTGGACTTTATTCAGAAGCCTTATACCAGTGAGCAGATTAAGCAGGCTGTAGAGCGGATTCGCAGAAAGGTAGAGGAGAATCATGGCAAATAGGCAATTTTCCCAGTATCTGCTGAACCGAGGCATTTTGTCTTCTGACAATGCAGGCAGAGTATTGGCAAAATCCCTTCATGCTGTCCCGGACCTTGCTGTATTAGCTCTGGAAAAGGGGCTGATTACGTCCCAGCAAGCTAAAAAACTGCTAGGAGTGAAAGAGTTTGTTGTAGCTGCTTTGGAAGAGAATTATCTCAATGCCTTGCAGTTGGATGAATTGAAAAAAGCAGTACCGGATCGCAGTGCATGCCTAGGACAGGTTTTGCTGGAGGAAGGGATTGTAGATATTCATACCTTGGCTAAACTGTTTGAAGATAGCAAGGATGAGGATAGTCATCCAGTAGATGATGTTATTAAGGAGATGCTGGAGGCTCAGGGATGGGATGCTTACGAGCATGCCTATATTCGTGAATACGTAAAGCTGTTTCTGAGAGCCATGCGCAAGTTTATGCATGCAGAGGCATTGATTATTCCTAATGAAGATTTGGATCTGGTGGATGCTACCTATTTGATATATCAGAGTATGGGCGGTGCCTTGAGCCTGACAGTAGGCTGTCGTATGACAGGTAATGTACTGTTGGCTATGGCCGGAAGATATAGCGGTGAGGAAGAAACCGAGGTTAACGAAATGGCTATTGATTGCATTGAGGAGTTTGCCAATGTTATCAATGGTTTGTACATTGTAAATATGTCTGGTCACAGTCATGATATGGATTTGGATATGCCAAAAACCTTGGTAAATGGTGTTCCGGCTGGGGAGGATGTATTTGCCCTTCGGGTAGAAACAGAGTTTGGTGCTTTTATGCTGTATCTGTCTAGAGAAGGATTTATGCTGAATGAAAAGAATCTTTTTGGCTGGTGAAAAATGCTAGGAGATGGCAGCTGGAATAGCTGTTGTCTCCTTTTATAAAAA
Source organism: Anaerovibrio sp. (assembly GCA_052272885.1). Lineage (GTDB taxonomy): Bacteria > Bacillota > Negativicutes > Selenomonadales > Selenomonadaceae > Anaerovibrio. The sequence continues at coordinate 1,664 of DAVZJH010000107.1, forward strand.
AATATAAAAATTTTCTTGACAGAAAATCAGAATAGTGCTATTATTTATATCGTTGCTGGTGAGCAACAAAATTGAATAGATTTCTTGTTATTCAAGCAAAGTGGAGAGTTGTCCGAGTGGTTGAAGGAGCACGCCTGGAAAGCGTGTGTACGGTGATACTGTACCGAGAGTTCGAATCTCTCACTCTCCGCCATTTTTTTATCTAAAAACAGGCAGTTTTCATAGGTTTATATGAATGCTGGCTGGTTTTCGTTGTATATTGGACTGCAGCATTCTGGTCTTGCGCAAGGCAGTCTCATGAACCTCGTCAGGTCCGGAAGGAAGCAGCGATAAGTGAATCGCTGTCTGTGCCGCAAGGGTGCCTGGATGCTGTGGTCCAATGTACAATGAATTGACGTCGTAGAGACGTCTTTTTTTGTGCCTAAAATCCTGCCTCTGGATACCTATAAAAGCAGACATAGGGAACAAGGTGCCAAGGTTGGCTAGATGTGATATAATTTTACTATATATTTTATGGGGGGCAACGGATATGGCATATATGGCTTTATATAGAAAATGGCGGCCGGGAGGCTTTAGTGAGCTGGTGGGGCAGGAGCATGTCAGCAGAACTCTGTCCAATGCTATTAAGACTGGCCGTATTGGTCATGCCTATCTGTTTGCCGGTCCTAGAGGTACTGGTAAAACCAGTACGGCCAAGATTCTGGCCAAGGCCCTGAATTGCGAAAAGGGGCCTACACCGGATCCTTGTAATCAATGTGAGGCTTGTCAAAAGATTAATGCAGGCACATCGATGGACGTATTTGAGATTGATGCTGCCTCTAATCGCGGTATTGATGAGATTCGGGATTTGCGGGAAACCGTAAAATTTGCGCCAGCAGAGGGGCGTTACAAGGTTTATATCATAGACGAGGTACATATGCTGACTATGGAGGCCTTTAATGCCTTGTTGAAAACCTTGGAGGAGCCGCCAGCTCATGTGGTATTTATTTTGGCTACGACAGAGGCTAACAAGGTGCCTGCTACCATACAGTCCCGTTGTCAGAGGTATGATTTCAAGCGGATTACGGCAGGGGATATTCAAGGCAGGTTACAGCTGGTGGCAGATAGCATGGAGCTGGACTATGAGCCAGAGGCTCTGCACCTTATTGCCATGAAGGCGGATGGTGGCATGCGAGATGCTTTGGGACTTCTGGATCAATGTGCTGCCCTGGTGCAGGGAAAGCTGACTGTGGATCAGGCTGGAAATTTTCTGGGGTTAATTGGCCGGCAATGGATAGAGGCCTTGGTGGAGGAGATTGCCAAAAGAGACGGAGCTGGAGTGTTGGCTAAGGTTGGGGAGCTTTTGCAGGGAGGCAAGGAATTATCTCAGATGCTTAGCGAGTTGGCCTTGTATTTCCGCAGTATGTTGATTTTGAAATCCGTGGGCAATGTGCAGGAAATGGATTATGGAGGCAACAATCCGGAGGTCTTGACCAGACAGGCAGCAGCCTTTTCCCAGACCAAATTAATGCAGGATATCCGCAGGATTCACGGAGCTATTGCGGAACTGAAATGGTCTCCCCAGCCTAGAATAACTGTGGAGGCGGCTCTGCTGGAACTGTGTCAGTCTGAGGCTGTGTTAGAGGCTGGTGTTGCTGGAAAGTCGGCCAAGGCAGAAAGCAGAGGGGAGGAATCGGTTCGCATTTCTCAGCTGGAAGCCAAGCTGGCTAAGCTAATGAATATGGTGCAAAGTGGGCAGCTGCCATCCTTGACTGCTAAGGGCAGTGATGGGACTGCTGGCAAGGCTGGGGATGGGCAAGTTGTTGAGCAAAGCTCTTCTGGCGGGATAGTGGAAATTCAGTCTGTGGATGCAGGCAATCTGCATAAAAGGCTTTTGCAATCCCTGCGGGGACATGGTGGCGGGGCACTTTCCTGTATGGAGAAAAGTGCTGTGCTTTCTGTAGGCAGCGGGCAGGTAGTGATTGGCTGTCAGAATGAGATGGTAAAAGGTCTCATGGAGCGCATTTACAAGAAAAAAATGGAAGCTGCCTTAGGAGATATTCTGGGAGGGGCAGTCAAGGTGCATTTCAAGCTGGCTGAAATGGTGCAGAAGGCTCCGGAGCCAGAACCGGATTTGCCAGATATTCCTCCTCCAGAGGACGAGAATGAGGGGGTTGTGAATATTGATAATTTGCCTGCAGGGGAGCAGTCTCAACTGCGTCATGCGGCAGAGGTTTTTGGGGGAGGTTTTATAGAAGCCCCAGAGGAGGATTAGCCTGTAAATCATTTGACTAAGTTGTATATATTTGATAGCATATTTTTAGAATATTTTCTATGAGAAATTTTGTTTTTCTATATTGAGAGGAGAGATGTTATGTTCGGCGGAATGGGCGGCATGAATATGAATGGCATGATGAAAAAGGTGCAGAAGATGCAGAAGCAGATGCAGGATATGCAGGAGCAGCTGAAGAAGCAGACTGTGGATGCTACTGCTGGCGGTGGCGTAGTAAAGATTACTATGGACGGCGAGAAGCAGGTTAAGGGCATTGTGATAGATCCAGCAGCTGTAGATCCAGAGGATGTAGAAATGCTGCAGGATTTGCTGGCTGCTGCCTTTAATGAGGCTACCAAGAAGGTGGATGAAAAAATGGCTGGAGAGATGAGCAAGCTTACCAGCAGCATGGGCCTGCCTCCTGGAATGTTCTAATGAAACGCATAGAACCGTTGGCAAAGCTAATAGAGCATTTTAAGGCATTGCCGGGAATTGGCAATAAGACTGCGGTACGATTGGCTTATCACGTGCTGGATATGGAGCCGGCTAAAGCCAGGGAGCTGGCAGCAGCTATTGTTAATGCCAAGGAAAAAATTGGCTATTGTCATATTTGCTTTAATCTTAGCGATGAAGATCCTTGCCGTATTTGTCAGGCAGCTGGGCGGGACCACAGTCTGATTTGTGTGGTGGAACAGCCACAGGATGTGGATGCTGTGGAAAGAATGAGAGATTTTAAAGGCGTATATCATGTGCTTCATGGAGCACTGTCTCCTTTGGAGGGGGTTGGCCCGGATAATCTCCGTATTAAGGAACTGCTGGCCAGAATGCAGGACGGAAGGGTGAAGGAAGTTATAATGGCAACTAATCCTAATGTGGAGGGTGAGGCTACGGCTATGTATATAGCCAAGCTGCTGAAACCATTGGGAGTGCGGGTAACTAGAATTGCTCATGGCTTGCCTGTGGGCGGTGACCTGGAGTATGCCGATGAGGTGACCTTGTCTAGGGCTATGGAGAACCGTATTGAGCTATAGCTCAGGGAGGCTTATTATGGAAATAATTGGATCTTTTATTGTAGGGATAATCGTGCTGTTTATCTTGCTGCGGATATTGTCCCTGCCCTTTAGAATAGTATGGAAGCTGATTACCAATAGCATCGTTGGTGCATTGATGCTGTGGGTTGTGAATCTTTTTGGCCTGGGGATAGAGATTACCTTTTTCAAGGCACTGATAGCAGGGTTCTTTGGTGTTCCAGGTGTGCTGGTGGTTGTGTTAGCACATTTTCTTTAAATTTATGGCATGATGGATATTTTATTTCTGTCATGCCTTTTTGTTTCAAAAAATTCTGAATTACCGAGTTGCCTCGCTCCCTAAGGATGTAAATATAATTTGGGATGTCAAAGATTCTCGAAATACAGCCTGCGGTCATAACGACTTTTGCTCTGTCC
>DAVZJH010000108.1:0-5222 GCA_052272885.1 Anaerovibrio sp.
TCCAGTGTAGATGAACTCATGGAGGATTTGAATGCTTGATATAAATTATGGTTCTAAATTCAAAAAAAGATTATAAACGCGTTATCAAGCGTCCAAACCATAAGCCGGAACTATTTGCCCATGTCGTCAGAATGTTAGCTGAAGGAGAGACTCTACCAGCTAAATATCGCGACCATGCATTAACAGGAAATTACATAGGATTCCGTGAGTGCCATATACTTCCTGATTGGTTGTTAATATACAAGATTGAACATGATACGCTAACACTTGTATTAACGCGAACCGGAAGCCATAGCGACTTATTTTGATAGCCCTGCTCCGCCCAGCGGGGCTTTTTTTATGTGTCAGACTCTGACACGCTTCTAATTCTTGCTGGCACAGCGGATACCTGCAGCAGCATTGTCTTGAAAATAAGAAAAACTACTAACAATGCTTATCCCCTCCCACTCTTTTTTTAGGGAGAGTGCTGGAAAGAGGCGGGAGATATTGTAGGCCTCTTTCGAGAGGGTGCAGTCTATACCGCAGGCACCTGCTGTGCCAACATTACTTCTCTGCTCTACAGTTCACAACCCCCGACTTTTTGGGATTCTGTACGCTGCGAATGTATATAGGGGGTGCCGGGAGCTGTGCACCATAGAGCAGTATTCATTTTGTATCTCCTTAATCTGTAGCAACTCCATGCAATTCTTTCTTGCATTATTGCAAGTTAGTTGGTAAAAAAAATTTCAACAAAACGCTTATCAGATAACCCCAAAATGCTTCTTATAACCTGAAGCTCACTTCTTGAAAAATCGCTATCTCCTTTAAACTTGCGATATAATGTCGCAACATCAATCCCAAGCTTTCCAGCCATTTCTTTTTGACTTATACCATTTCTAACCAATTCTGCCTTTAATTCTAATTCATTCGTCATTAACTATAATTCTCCTTTCCTTGCGTTTTTGTATTGCAGTTACGCAAGTTATGTCATTATAGTACAATACATTTCTGCAAGTGTCAATACTTTTTTGCAAGTTTTTTGTGTATTTCTCTTTTTAGTATTGCATAATTGCAACTTTATTTATAAAATATACGTAGGAAGGTGATTTTTATGTGTAATATTGATATAAAGAAAGTTATAAAGCAGCATAGACTTGAAGCAGGATTAACCATGAAAGAACTTGCAGATTTGGTAGGCGTCAGTGAGGCAACTGTATCCCGCTGGGAATCTGGCAATATCGCAACTATGAAGCACTCTCAAATATCAAAATTATGTAAGGCTCTAGGCATAAATCCTGCAAGTCTTGTACCTGGCATAGACACCCCCGCCCCCAACTACTACCTAGACCCAGAGACAGCAGAAATGGCAGAGGAGCTGCACAAGCGGAAAGATATGCGTATGCTTTTCCATGCTGCCAAGTCGTCCACACCTGAAGATGTAAAAATGGTTACTGATATGCTTGAACGCTTTAAAAACAGCTAATACTGAGGTGATTGTATGAGCAACGATAACATATTCGTAAATGTTGATGACGCCACAGGCGAAGTATCTTTTTATGTTGCAAACGAAATGCCTTCCAGAGTCCATGGCCTTGTAGTCAGGGACGATGGACAGGATTATATATACATCAATGCCAATTCATCAAGGGCCATGCAGGAAGAAGCCTACAGACACGAACAGGAGCATATCAAGCATGGCGACCTTGACAGCCCCCTGCCTGTCTCCACGCTGGAAGCCAATAGATAAAAATCCCGCCCATGACCATATCGAAACATATCGCCATAAATGAGAATTAAAGCACATTAATGAACGCATGGCAGCTTTTTAACTGGCCGAATTTGACCAGTTTAGGGCTGGCTCCAGACTTGTCATCCGGAAGCTTTGACATCGCGTAGAATGATGAGCTGGTGAAAATATTTTAGAAATTTCATAAACAAAATATGCGTTTCTTGTGTTTTTTTAGGGAGTTATGGTATCATCAAGTTGTTCATAATTGAATAATTTGTTGTCCACTCCCTGATGGTACGCGTTCCTATTTGTCTTGGAATTGCCGAACTCAGGGAGTTTTTGTGTATAGTTGAAACCATTTCTTAATATTAGCCAACAAAAAAGCCCTGCCCCCATATAGGGCAGGACTGATTCACTTAACGGTTTTTACGAGAAAACACATCTTTGATGGAGATGGTATCGGGGCTATCCTCGTAGAATGTTCTTCCATGATAAGCTGACGTTCTGAGGAGTTGCCATTATCATGAATAGCAACTCCTTTAGTTCGGTTGTACTTACTGATAGTTCCTCACCACCTTGTCAGCCGAAGCCCTCAAGCGTGCTCCTAAGTCATACCAGCGGGCTTCTGCATTAATAGAGGCTATATGTCTGTAGTAGTCTCTTTTGCGATGGATGCTAATGGAGCTTGTACCCGAATTTATCAAATTAGCAATTTTCCTCAACTTTTCAGACATCACAATCCCCCCTTTTTTCATTATAATTCACTTAACTAGAAAATTCAATTGATTTTATCAATAAACCAGATGGAAAAGAACAGAAAAAAGCTATCAGGATGTGATAAAAATACACCAAAAATAACTAAAAATAGCTGTGTCCCGATTGTAAGACACAGCTATCTAGCAACAATTATGCTGATGTTTCGATTTTCTCAATAATGAGCTTCTGGCACCAGGCAGGCGGCATTCTCTTGCCTGCAATCCAATCCTGTACAGTGCGATATGGTGCATCCAGCAGAAGGGACAGCTTCTTGATGTTCAGGCCTGCCTTCTTCATGGCATACTTGATGGGATTGTTTTCCCGGTCTATAACTTCCTGATAGGCAACTGTATCAGCCATAATCAGATTTACAAAGCCACCATCAGGAACTGCAATAGCACTTGGATCAGTGGAGCTGGGTATTGCATATCCCTCCTGTTCTGCTGTCCAGCAGGTTAATCCCAGAAAGTCATCAGCAGCTTCCATTGCATCTACCTTATCATCTCCCTGCGTAGCTCCGCTCCAATCTGGAAAGGTTACAACATATCCGCCCTCCTCAGCCGGTGTAAATACCGCTGGATAAATATATTTAGCCATAATTATCTCTCCTTTTTATCTTAAGTGTTTGCGGGGATTGCTCCCCGCATTTGTCACTATCTTTTACTTAATGCCTGCATCTTTCAGGATTATGTTTACGGTACCTGTCTTTGCCTCTTGTGAGTCATGGCGCGGAACCTGAAAGATTCGGTTTGTGAATGGGCTGTACCAGCTATCATGTCTGCTTCCATGATCTTTGAAGTAACATCCCTTTTTCTTTAGCAGTCTTTTCAGCTCTGCGTAAGTCATTTTCTTTCCCCCTTTCTTGATTATATTATATACCTTTTGTGTCTATTTGTCAATATTTTTATGTATTGCGTGTATTAAATGTTTTTTGAAAGGATGATTTATATGTTGAGTGTTTATCCTGCTCTTTTCTATCAGGAAGAAAATGCTATTTCTGTAGTTTTCCCAGACCTTAATCATTTGTCTACCTGTGGCGATGATATGCAGGAAGCTATGGAGATGGCTGTTGACTGCCTGGCTGGTTATTTATTCTCTGAGAAGCTGGATGGCAATGATGCCCCCGCTCCTACTCCCATTGATAAGCTGGATATTTACTGTGAGGATGATACTGATGAGGAGCGAACTGTTCCCCGCTTTGCTAATATGGTTTCTGTTGATGTGGAGGCTTATGCTGCCAAGCATTTCAATAAGGCCGTTAAGAAAACCCTTACTATTCCCCAGTGGCTTAATGATGTAGCAATGGCCAGAAAAGTTAATTTTTCTAAGGTATTGCAAAAAGCACTATGCCAAGAGCTAGGTGTTAGTGTTTCGTAAGAAGGAAGTTAGCTGACAAAAAAACGCCCCAACCAGGGCGGCTAAATGCCATATATCATCTTCTCAATGCGCCGACCAAAATTTTATTAAGGAGATGTTTATTTATGGCAAAGCAAAAGAAAACTGAGCCAGTTCGCCTTAGAGGTGAAAGCTGGTACTACCGTATCAAAGTTCCCAACAAATATGGGGAGTGGAAATGGACTGAGCGGAAAGGTGGCAAAACCAAGGCGGAATGTTTAAAGGCATATCGGCTCTGCAAGAAAGAGCTGGAAGCCCTGGAGTATGAAAGAAATATCGTGCTCCCCCGCCAAGCTACCGTTGAGCAGGGTTTTAATGCATGGTTTGAGGAATATGTAGACATTAACACCAGATACAGTACCCAAAAATCCTATCATGGCATGGTAAACAAACATATTCTTCCAGCCTTTGGCAGTGTACCCTTGCGAAAGCTAAATGCCAGGATATTGCAGAAATTCATCAACGATAAATCCCACGAACTGAAGCGTTCTTCTTTGGGTAAGCTGCTGGTTATTATGCAAGCTGCTTTTAGATATGCAGTGAATCCCTGTGGGTTTATAGATTACAGCCCCGCCGAAAACCTATTTCTCCCTAGAGAAATAAATAGTAAGCCTAAAGAGATTTGCGTTTTCTCTCCAGAGGACTTGGCAGCTATTGAGCATCGTTTTGATAGCAGTCACCACTACTATCTGGCCATACATATATGTATGTATACAGGACTGCGCATTGGTGAGGCTCTAGGGCTTCGTTGGCAGGATATAAACCTGGACAGTTGCGAGCTGTCTGTTTGTGGTACCATGACTGAGCGAGGGGTGTGGCAGGAGTTTCCGAAAACAAAAGGGAGCTTCCGCACCATCCCATTTGGCCAGAAGCTCCGCGCCATGCTGATCAAAGAGCGAAAGCGCCAATCCGAAGCCAGTTTCGCATTTCAACACGGTATATATAATTATAACAATTATGTGTGTGTCCGTCTAGATAGTGGCTATCGTATTTCCTGTGTCGACTTCCGTTTTTTCAACGAATGGTGCAAAACCACCTTGGGACACGGCTCTACTCACTCCTTCCGACACACTCATGCAACAATGCTCTTAGAAGCAGGAGAGAGTCTGGAAGCAGTCTCAAAAAGGCTAGGCCATAGCAGTATTGTTGTTACATCCAAATACTACTCCCATGTTACAGCGGAAGGCAATAATAGGATGTCAAAAACACTGGATGCCCTCTATCCTGTAACACAAGACGAATAAACAAGAATAACAATAAAACTTATCGGAAGTAGCAAACAAATGTAATAACTAACTTTCCGCTGTAGCAGAGTCATAGGGCAATGATAAAAAAGCTTTTATGTTCCACTATTTTTTATCAT
>DAVZJH010000109.1:0-5144 GCA_052272885.1 Anaerovibrio sp.
GAGAAAAGTAGCGAGAGCGTGCCTGAAAGGGTACTCCCATATCGCCATTAATAGTAAAATGAGACTTGTTCAGTGGGAGCTTTAGACTCCCACTGAATTTAGTCGAATAATCCAGAGCCTTAGCACCCGTTAGCATGGGATGAATAAGATGTATTCGCCAAATCAGAATTTAGAATAGAAAAATCGCTATAATGCGCAATACACACATTATAGCGATTTTTTAGCTATTTTTATAACCTTGATAGGCTTCTGTATTTAGAATTTGCTGAGCTTTAGCTACTGCCTCTTTAGATGGCTCTGGAATATCAGGAATCTGATAAGCAATCCCCAAATCCTCATATTTATGCATCGCCATACGATGATAAGGCAATATCTCCAATCTCTGAACATTACCCAAGGAAGCCACAAACTCACTGGTTTTGCGCAGGCTTTCTTCATCATCATTAATACCCGGCACCAGGACATGACGAATCCACACTGGCTTTTTGATTTCGGCCAAATATTTAGCAAAATCCAAAATATGCTCATTACCCAGGCCAGTAAGCTCCTTGTGCTTCACACTATCAATATGCTTGATATCCAAAAGCAACAAATCCGTTACCGCCAGCAGCTCATTCATAGTCTGTAATTTTGCCGGCTCACGGCTGAACACAGCTCCAGAAGTATCTATACAGGTAGATACTCCCTGAGCCTTAGCCCGCCGAAACAAATCCGTAACAAAATCCATCTGCAAAAGTGGTTCACCGCCAGAAACGGTAATGCCACCACCACCCTTCCAATAAGGGCGATACCGCAAAGCAGACTGCAGCATTTCCTCAGAGGAACGCTTCTCCCCCTCCTTGCCACCCCAGGTTTCTGGATTGTGACAATAAAGACAGCGAAGAGGACAGCCTTTGAGGAAAATAATATATCTTAACCCTGGCCCATCTACAGAGCCAAAGCTTTCCACAGAATCCACCTGTCCATAGACAGGCAGATTCTGGGCAGCATTATTACATGTGCTCATGGAAGGTTCTGGAAATTACATCCAGCTGCTGCTCACGAGTCAGGTTAATAAACTTTACAGCATAACCAGAAACGCGGATAGTGAAGTTTGCATACTCCTCTTTCTCAGGATGCTCCATAGCATCCAGCAGCTTCTCGCGACCAAATACATTTACATTCAGATGATGTGCACCCTGATCGAAGTAACCATCCATTACGTGTACCAGCTGAGTAGTACGCTCCTCGTCATTGTGGCCCAATGCCTCTGGAGTCATGCTCTGAGTATTGGAAATACCATCCAAAGCCCACTCATATGGCAGCTTAGCAACAGAGTTTAAGGAAGCCAACAAACCACTCTGCTCTGCACCGTAGCTTGGATTTGCACCAGGGGACAGAGGAACACCTGCCTCACGGCCATCTGGCATTGCACCAGTAAACTTGCCATATACTACATTGGAAGTAATGGTAAGAATGGATGTGGTAGGCTCAGAATTTCTGTAGGTGTGGCGGGACTTAATCTTCTCCAGGAAGGACTTCAACAACCACTTGGCAATCTCATCAGCACGCTCATCATCGTTACCATAGCGTGGGAAATCACCCTCAGTCTTGTAGTCAATAACAATACCAGCCTCATTGCGGATAGCAGTTACCTTAGCATATTTAATAGCAGACAGAGAATCTACTACATGGGAGAAGCCTGCAATACCAGTAGCAAAGGTACGGCGTACATCAGTGTCGATGAGAGCCATTTCCTCAGCCTCATAATAGTACTTATCATGCATGTACTGAATCAGGTTCAGAGTATTTACATAAAGACCTGCCAGCCAATCCATCATGCGGTCAAATTTGGTAACAACATCCTGATACTCCAGAACATCGCCAGCTACACCGCGGTACTCAGGTCCAATCTGGTCGCCACTCTTCTCATCAACACCACCGTTAATAGCATAGAGCAAGCACTTAGCCAAGTTAGCACGAGCACCGAAGAACTGCATCTCCTTACCAGTCTGAGTTGCAGATACACAGCAGCAGATGGAGTAATCATCCCCCCACTCTGGCTTCATAGTATCATCGTTCTCATACTGGATGGAGCTAGTGGTAATAGAAATCTTAGCTGCATAGCGCTTAAAGTTCTCAGGCAGGGAGGAGGAATACAGAACAGTCAGATTTGGCTCTGGGGATGGTCCCATATTCTCCAAGGTATGGAGGAAACGGTAATCGTTCTTGGTTACCATGTGACGGCCATCAATACCAGTACCGCCTACCTCCAAGGTAGCCCATACTGGATCGCCGGAGAACAACTCATTGTAAGAGGTGATACGAGCAAAGCGTACCATGCGGAACTTCATAACCATATGGTCAATCAGCTCCTGAGCCTCTGCCTCAGTCAAAATGCCATTGGCAATATCACGCTCAATATAGATATCCAAGAAAGTGGATACACGGCCAACACTCATGGCAGCACCGTTCTGAGTCTTGATAGCACCCAGATAGCCAAAGTACAGCCACTGTACAGCCTCGCGAGCATCCTTTGCAGGAGCGGAAATATCAAAGCCATAGGAGGCTGCCATTTCCTTCAAACCGCTGAGAGCACGAATCTGCTCTGCCAACTCCTCACGGAGACGTACAACATCATCAGTCATAACGCCGTCGCCGCCAACATTAGCCAAATCTTCCTTCTTGAAGGCAATCAGCTGGTCAATACCATAGAGGGCAACACGACGATAGTCACCTACAATACGGCCACGGCCGTAGGTATCAGGCAAACCGGTAATAATATGGCTGCGACGAGCAAGACGCATCTCCGGGGTATAAGCATCAAATACAGCCTGATTGTGAGTCTTGTGATACTTTGTAAAAATCTCATGGAGTCTTGCACTTGGCTCATAGCCATAGTTAGTGCAGGACTGCTCAGCCATCTTAATACCGCCATAAGGCATGAAAGCTCTCTTCAGAGGCTTGTCAGTCTGAAGACCAACAACCTTCTCCAGATCCTTTAGGCTCTCGTCAATATAACCTGGAGCATGGGAGGTAAGGCTGGCTACTACATCAGTATCCATATCCAGAACGCCATTCTTCTGACGCTCCTCCTTCTGCAGTTCCTGAAGCTTAGCCCACAGCTTATTAGTGGCATCAGTAGGATCTGTCAGGAAGCTCTCATCACCATCGAAAGGCTTATAGTTCTTCTGTATAAAATCACGTACATTAATCTCTTCACGCCAGAGGTTTCCGGCAAATCCATTCCACTGCTGATTGCTTAACATAAATTCCTCCTATTTTTCACTTAGCCCCTCTCTAAAAGGTAGCTGTTCATAATCTCTATTCTCTACAAGGTATTCTACCATAAACAGTGTTTAAAAGACAATAGTTTATGCATAAATTTAATTAATCGTATAATAATTGTTATTATTTTATGCCATTTAGCTATAATAAATATACTTTTCTAATGAGTTTTATCCTTTGTATCAAAACATCAGTCACTTCCCGCAAGACAAAAGCATTTTTATGCATTCCGATGTGTGTTTTTATGCAAAATACGCATAATTTTTCTTATTTTAAGACAAAAATACCCTTTCAGAGGAGATTTATTTTTCCTCTAAAAGGGTATCCTTATCGTGTCCAGCTTATTTCAAAATGATTGTAGGCGCAATCCATTTAGAAAGTGCCTGCATATCCGGAATATAAATCCGCATAAACAAATGGAATCTTCCTTTGCTTATTGGCAGCCAGTTGATAATATTATCTGGAGCTTGCTGTGCAAGAACAATATCCACCGTGCCATCTGCATTGGCCTTTAGGTCAGAACGATCATTGATGCAATAACGATTGAGAGGATTATCTATGAGGAAATCATCCTCACCATAGGCTGTTATTGACCAGAACCCTCCCTTCTGCACAGGTGGAAAACTGTCAAAATGTAAGATATAACTGTGTTCCCCTGTTAGGAAATTGCCCTGATTATCCACCTCAGTCTTAGGATAAATGGCTACATCTACAGTGTTGGCACCTAAGCCTGCCATAGCCACCAAAGCTCGATATTTATATTCCTGTCCAAAATCGCCAATAGGAACACCGTAATAATCCCACTGGCCTAGTTTTTGAAAATATTTCCTAGCCTCCTCATTCAGCTTAGGCCGAATCTGTTGCAGCATATTATTCCACTGTGCCTGAGGATTTACACCTAGGATATTACTAGAAAATTTTTGACCTGGGCCCACATTAATCTTGGCAATTCGAGTTAGGATTTCTTTATCTTCAGCAGCGGGGGGATTATTTTCCATCAGTTTATTTGCCTTGTTAAAAAATTCAGCAGGGCTCATGGACAGCACCTTGTTAATGGGTACATAATTATTAGCCTCATGATAACTGCCCTTGGCTGGCTGATAGTTATTTGCCTCCACATAGGCGGACAAAGGCAGCAGCTTCATTTGCTTCTGAATGGCATGGACATTAGGCAAATCTTCCTGTCCAGAAAGCAGTGTTCTAGTAATTGACCAAGCCATAGAGGTTGGTACATCTACGCGGGTAACTCCCTTTGGCAAATCCCCCTGCCAATCAGCTTTGGTGATGGCGTAGGTTCCTGCTTTGTCCAAAACAGCTGCTGTATTGGTCCAGGCATCCAATACCTGTACCTTACAAAAGCGGTCTGTCTCAGGTAGTTCATAAATCATAGGCTCACTGCTTAGGTCATACCAGACCTGAGAATATATGGTATCTACATTGGGAGTAACTACATTTTTGAATTTGGCATCTACCAATTCCCTTGCATGTATAAATTGATTGACGGGAGCCTTGCCAGCACCAGCTGTTTCCGTGTTGGTGGCGGAAGTCTCAGTGGCGTCCATTAACACCAAGGGAAAGGCATATATATAGGCTTCCTCTAGACTCTGTTGCAATTCTTCTGTGGCTGTATTTTTTTGGGCAGCTATTCCATTCCCTGAGCATATGGAAAGTACCAAAGCTATACAGACTGCGAACAAAGTAAGTTTTCTCATAAAGTTATCTCCCTTCTAAAACAATGATATGCTTTTTAGCTACCCCCTTATGTGTAATACAAGATTATTATATCATTTCATGTCCTGTATTACGAAGAATTTTTATGAGAAAATTCTGATTTGCCGAGTCGTCTCTCTCCTTAGAGTTGTAAATATAATTCGATA
>DAVZJH010000110.1:0-5121 GCA_052272885.1 Anaerovibrio sp.
ACGCTTAGCCAAATCAGTCATGATCCTTAGTGAATATTAACGAACGTTATGAAAAAATTTTCGTAAAAACCCCTGCCAGCCCATTTTCACCTGCTGTCCCCTGCCTGTCAGCAAGGAATCAGCCAAGGAAGCTATACATTTAGAGGCCAAAGAATCTGGATATGCAGCCATAATAGGAACTTGTTTTCTAACAGACCGCATCATATTGTTATCATCTAAAATAAATCCCAAAGATTCCAATTTCATATGGAGAAATTTATCTGCTGTACAAATAAGCTTGTTGGCAGTTTCATGACTCTCCATAAGGTCAAAAACTCGATTTACCACCAGTCTGATAGGCTGTGTAGCTCCCAAACTGCAATATGCCTTCAAAACCGCATAGCCATCCGTCAAGGAAGTTGGCTCGGGCGTAGTAACCAAAACTACCTCGTCAGAGGCCATAATAAAGTCCAAAACATTTTTGCCTACCCCAGCGCCAGTATCCACCAAAATAATATCTGCCCAATCATCACAACCAGCCAGTTTATTGAAAATAACCTGCCTTTGAATAGTAGACATCTCCCCAGCATGCTCCATACCAGAGCCGCCAGATATATAGCTGACTCCGTAAGGCCCCCGTATTAGCACGTCCTCCAGCTCTACACCTTCATTAACCAAGGACATCATGGTCTGACGGGAACTGGTCCCCAGCAGTACGTCCACATTGGCTGTGCCAAGATCTGCATCCACCACTACCACACGTTTGCCTTTTTTTCCCATGGCAATGGCTAGATTCACCGTAAGGTTGGTTTTACCTACGCCTCCCTTACCACTGGTAATAGCAATAACTCTGGCTCCCTGACTAACTGACTGATAAGCCATGCTCTGAGAGCTTCCCTGCAATCTCCCAGAGTCCATTGTATCTTCTTTTGTAATTTTCCCCTCTACAAGCATTCTCAGCCTGGTAGCCTGATCATCCATACCCTCTTACCTCAGCAACAACTCCGCTAATTTTTCAATACTAGCAGGCTCAATATCATCAGGCACACTCTGACCGTTAGTCAAATAGGACAAAGCTGCCTTACGTCTATGCAAAATATTCAAAATTATGCCATGAGTCTTGGTTTCATCCACCTTGGTAAAAATCACCCTGTCTGGCTTGCACAAGGAGAAATTATCCAAAAGCTCCAGTCCATCACTGGTCTTAGTGGTAGCACTCATAACCAGATGCTTTTCAATATCAGCATCTATATTCAACAGCTCGCTAAGTTCCTTCATCTGATAAGCATTGTACTGACTTCTGCCAGCTGTATCCAGCAAAATAAGCTGCTTGTCCCGATGCTTTTCAATAGCCTCCTGAAGTGCCTGTGGATTGTAAACAATTTCCAAAGGCAAGCCCAGAATATCAGAATATGTTTTCAGCTGCTCCACAGCAGAAATACGATAGGTATCTGCTGTAATCAAAGCCACCTTGGCCCCTTCTTCCAGAACAAATTTAGCAGCAATCTTGGCTAGAGTTGTGGTTTTGCCTACACCAGTAGGGCCTATCAAAGCCACAATCTTTGGCTTGTCAGAATACAGAGTAATGCCGTTGGCGATTCGAATGGCCTTGCGAACATATTTCTCCAAAGCTTTCAATGCCTTGACAGAATTCTGAGGCGCCAGGATCTCTGTGCCGTTCAGCTTGGAAATCATATCCTCCAGAACATGCTGGCTAATTCCCTGAGCCTCCATCGCTCGTTGCAAATTAGGTATGCCACCTGTTTCATCCTTGTTGCGGCTCATTTCCACCAGCATGGATTTCATTTCCTCCAGCTGGTTCTGCAAATCCAAAATTTCCTGTTCCTTAACATCCAAATCAGTAGCATCTTCAGAAGCCGTTTCAGTTTCCTTTTCCGAAGTCAATTTTTCTACATCTGATTCTGCACTAACTAATTTTTCTTCAGCCGCACTAACAGGCTCAGCCGGTTCTTCCTTTACCTCTGGCTGCTCGGATTCGGCCTGCTCCTGCGCTTTATTGACACTAGCTAAAACTTCTCCAAAGGTGGGACTAGTGGCGTTCTGCGCCATAGCATGACTAATAGCCTCTATAGTGCCTGCTGTCTGATACTGGCTTACCATATTTCGTGGCGTAAAATTCCCTGTAGGCTGTGGCTCTGGTGCAGAATTTCTGCTAGCTCTGGCTGCGGCTGCCGCCTGCAATACCGCCTCTGAGGCAGCACCAGTATCCATAGCAGGCTTCTGCTCCTTTACTACTGGCTCGTCCTCAATAGCTGCAATAACCTCCACAATTTCCTTGGCATGAAATCCCAAGATACCGCCTTTTTTGATTTTGTTTGTATGAAGAATTACTGCATCTACTCCCAGCTCTGACTTAACATTAGCCATAGCCTCCTTGAGAGTAGGTGCCTTAAAGCTCTTTATCTGCATTTATAACTTCACCACCCCTATAATCTGAATCTCAACAGACTGATCAATCTCCGCATGTGACAGAACAATAATTCCTGGCACAGAACGCTCTACCAGCTTTCTAAAATACAAACGCACAGTAGGGCTGGTCAAGGCAATTGGCTGATAGCCCATATCTGTCAGCTTTTGCAGCTCCTTGGTAAGGGAGTTCAGCAGCTTCTGCATGGTGTCAGGGTCCAGACTGACATAGGATCCTCGCTCTGTTCTCTGAACAGCTCCTGCAATTCTGTTTTCAATAGCAGGATCCAAGGTAATACAGGTCAGCTGATTGTTCTGAGTATATTGCTGGGTAATCTGCCTTGCCATAGCATGACGCACATACTCTGTCAATATCTCAGTATCCTTAGTGGCCTGAGCATAATCTGCCAATACTTCCAAAATAGTAGTCATATCTCTGATAGACACCCGCTCCTTAAGCAAGTTGGCCAAAACCTTCTGAATATCTCCCACACCCAAAAGATCTGGCACCACCTCGTCCACAAGGGATGGATTGGTTTTCTTAGCATTATCAATAAGATTCTGAGTTTCCTGACGTCCCAGGATTTCATCAGCATGAGCCTTGATAACCTCCGTAAGATGAGTAGCCAATACGGATACAGCATCTACCACAGTATAGCCATTTAGCTCAGCCTGTTCTCTGGAAGCCTCTGGAATCCACAAAGCTGGCAGGCCAAAGGCTGGCTCAATGGTATCAATACCCTGAATTTCTTCAAATACAGTACCAGAATTCATAGCCAAATAATGATCTAAAAGCAGCTCACCCTTGGCTATCTCGACACCCTTGAGCTTAATAATATAGGCATTAGGCTTAATCTGAATATTATCTCTAATTCTAATGGTTGGTACCACCAGTCCCAGTTCCAAAGCGCACTGACGTCTAATCATCACAATACGATCCAGCAAATCACCGCCTTGACCAGTATCAACCAAAGGTATCAAGCTGTAGCCAATCTCCAGCTCCATAGGATCTACCTGCAACAGAGAAACAATATTCTCCGGCTTGTTGGCCTCTGTTTTTGTCTTTTCCTTTTTCTCCACCACAGCAGTTTCCTGTACCTTTTTGTCTCCATTAGAAATCTGACGACCAATAAGTCCACAGACAGCAGCCAAAATGGCAAAAGGAGCTCCTGGCAAACCTGGCACACAGGCCATAGCCAACAGAACGCCACTAACAATGTAAAAAACTCTTGGCTTAGCTCCCAGCTGATGAATCAAATCATAGCCCAAATTGCTTTCGGATGCAGCTCTAGTAACAATAATACCGGTAGCTGTAGAAATCAGCAGGGCAGGAATCTGATTTACCAAGCCCTCACCTACAGTCAGCAATGTGTAGTTCTGCAGGGCCTGCTCCACTGTCATATTACGCTGTACCATACCAATAACAAAACCACCAGTAATGTTGATGATAATGATAATAATTGCTGCAATGGCATCGCCCTTAACGAATTTGCTGGCACCATCCATAGCGCCGTAGAAATCAGCCTCTCGCTGAATCTTTTTACGCCGCTCACTGGCTTCAGCATCTGTAATAGCACCCTGATTCAGATCCGCATCAATAGCCATCTGCTTACCAGGCATAGCGTCCAGGGTAAAGCGGGCAGATACCTCAGCTACACGCTCAGCACCCTTGGTGATAACCAGGAACTGAATGATAATCAGAATAACGAAGATAATGAAACCTACAACTGCATTACCACCAACTACGAAATTACCAAAGGAACTAATAACCTCTCCTGCATAGCCCTCCAGCAAAATAAGTCGTGTTGAGGAAACATTCAGTGCCAAGCGAAATAAGGTGGTAATCAACAACAAGGAAGGAAATACGGAAAGATCCAGAGCCTCCACATTGTAGATTGCGCTCATTACTACCACCAGTGCCAGAGTAATATTCATACACAGCAGCAAATCCAGCAATATTGTAGGCAACGGAATAATCATCATAACAACAATGGTTACGATGCCTACTGCTATCATTACGTCGCTATATTTTTTTACAAAGCCGATCTTGCCGGCAGTCATTTCAGGTGCAGCCATATTCTATCTCCTGACACTTTTCATATTCTATGCATAACGCCTTCTATGGCGATGTTTAAGCTTGTATACATATGCCAAAACCTCTGCCACTGCCTTGAACAGCTCCTGAGGCACACTGCCTCCCACCTCAACTGCAGCATAGAGGGCTCTGGCCAAAGGCTTGTTTTCCACAATAGGAACCCTATTATCTCTGGCAATCCCCTTAATTTTTTGCGCTACCGCGTCCTGACCCTTGGCCAGCACCACTGGCGCCGTCATGCCGCTTTCGTATTTCAAGGCCACGGCAAAATGAGTAGGGTTGGTGATAATAACATCCGCCTTGGGCACCTCCTGCATCATTCTTGACATAGCCATCTGACGCTGCTTCTGGCGAATCTTACCCTTAATCTGAGGATCACCTTCCTGCTGTTTGAATTCCTCCTTAACCTCCTGCTTACTCATTTTCAGATCCTGATTATTCTGCCATTTCTGATACATAAAATCCAGAACAGCCATAATCATAAACAGGCCGATAATCTTGAAGGCCAAATCAAAAACTATATCTGACACCTTGGCTGCTCCGGAGAAAATATCAGACAAGGTTACTGTGGAAGCACTGGGAAATCAGAAAATCCGGGTAAGCTGGACAGAACCGGCAGA
>DAVZJH010000111.1:0-5034 GCA_052272885.1 Anaerovibrio sp.
GAGGGAGCCTTAGCACCCGTTAGCATGGGGTAATGGACGGGTATTTAGAATACATGTATACAAAATTTGTCCAATATATTTTGGCCAAAAGGTTGACAGCTTTAATTTGAAGTGTTAACATAGTGCCATAGGTTAAATGAACCTGCTAACTGAATATTGATTGGAACAGGTGCCTATATGTAATAACATAGGCCTAACAAGAGAAGCTGGTACAAGCCAGCACGGTCCCGCCACTGTAACAGGGAGCGAAACCACATTTATGTCACTGGAGGAATCTGGGAAGGCGTGGTAGAGCGTAGATCTGGAGTCAGGAGAACTGCCTGTTTAGCAATCACCGTTAGACCTGCGAGTGATGGGGATGGGGATTTTAGCTTTATTAATTATGGTTAAAAAAGTCCTGACCTAGGAGAAAGGTCAGGACTTTTTTTGCATTGCTCATACATTTCATTCATGGTTGCCGGTGCAGTTTGACACCGCACTTGCGCACGGGGGCTTTGGGGCGCGTTTCCAAAGCCCGTTTATTTTTTCATTGTATAATAAATCATACATATAGTATAATAAATTGCGCATAGCATAATAACCAAAAGTTATAATCTTTGGCTAGTGATAATAAAATAATATCATTTGCTATTATTGTTAACAGGTGTAAATCAGGGCCTTGACAATTGTGTGGCAGACTGATATTAATATAAAAGCTGGTTGTTTTAGGGATTGAACTTCTAGCTGTCAAATGTATATTATTTAGGATTATAGGGGGAAAGAATTTTAATGGACACAGCAATAATTTTTGTTGCACTAATTGGTTTGATGGTTATGGCCTATAGAGGCGCATCTATAATTTTGATTGCACCAGTATTTGCCGTAGTTGCCGCATTGGGCAGTGAGCATGCTTCATTGCCAATCTTCAGTGAGCTTTACATGACCAAGGCTGCTGAGTATTTGAAGAACTACTATCCAATTTTCCTATTTGGTGCGGTATTCGCCAGATTGATGGAAAAGGGTGGCATGGCTGCTTCTGTAGCAGGCAAAATTATTGAGATTTTGGGCGAAAAGCGTGCTGTTTTGGCAGTATTGCTGGGTTGCGGTGCGTTGACCTATGGCGGCCTCAGCGTGTTCGTTGTTGCTTTTGTTATGTACCCTTTTGGTGCTGTTGTATTCAAGAAGGCCGATATTCCAAAGAGATTGCTGCCAGCAGCTCTCTGGATGGGTATCTTCTCTTTCGCAATGGTAGCTATGCCTGGTACACCACAGATTCAGAATATTATCCCATCCTCCTACTTTGGTACTTCTACCTGGTCTGGTATGGGAATTGGTATTTTTGCTACTTTGATTTTCCTGTTTATGGGTTGGGCCTGGATTTCCTTCCGTGCTAAGCGCTTGAAGGCTCAGGGTGAAGGCTATGGTAAGCATATTGAGTATAGTCAGCGCCGCCACAAGATTCCAAACCCAGATTGGAAGGTTTCTGTAATCCCTTTGATTTTGGTTATTGTTTTGAATGTTTTCCTGTCTAATCCATTCCATTGGGATTGGGCTTTCCATTGGGATGAAAGCTCCTTGGAGAGCTTGGCGCCAATGCATATTAGCCTGCTGGCTCATTCTGTAGCCAAGATTTCTGCTGGTTGGTCCATTACTATTTCTTTGATTATCAGTAGTATTGTGGCAGCTATTATTGCACGCCGTCACCTGCGAATTACTGAGGGAATGATGTCCACCATTAACGGTTCTGCTATTTCTTCCTGTAGTGCTGTTCTCAACGTTGCTTCTGGTTATGCATTTGGCTGCGTTGTTGTAAGCTTGGGTGGTTTTACTGTTATCAAGGATATGCTGCTAAATTTGGATTTTGGCGGCGGTCCATTGTTCTCTGCTGTATTGACTACCAATATTATGTGTGGTTTTACTGGTTCCGCTTCCGGCGGTTTGACTATCGCTCTGTCTATGCTGGGTGATCAGTGGGCCGCTATGGCTACTCAGGCTGGTATTCCTCTGGAGGTACTTCATCGTATCGTGGCTATCTCCTCTGTAGGTATTGACCCAGTTCCTCACTGCGGTGCTTTGGTAACCATGCTGGCTATCTGTGGCCTGAGCCACAAGGATTCCTACGGCGATATTGCCGTACTGATGGGCATGAAGTTCTTGGTACCATTCCTGTGCGTAATCTTCTATATGATTACCGGAATCGCATAAAAATTTGATATTGTATTCCCTGTTATTGGTTAATGTGGCTGATGAAGGGGTGAAAAGGAGCTGTGCACTAGCCGAAGGGCTGTGTACAGTTCTTTTTTTGTAATGCCTTGTGTCACACGCCACCTTCTGCCCATCGGAGGTGATGGCAGTTTCATAGGGGCTGTTATAACCGCTAGATGAAAAGCCAAGGCCACCCACATTCCACCGCCAGATGTTGACGGCTTTTCCCAGGGAAACGGCGGCAGCAGCGGCAGCCGTAACCACCGCAGCCATTGCCACACCCACACCCTTCAGTACTGAGCCTAATTTTCTGAACTTACCCTCGGAATCCTCGGCGGCATCTCCGGCATTATCAATGTCATCGGTCATTTTGTCTGCGGAATTGCCGGTGTCGTCCATTTCTTTACCCAACTCATCCATAGCGGATTCGTTGTTAGGAACTTCGCGCTCCATGCCGTTTAGGGCGGCTTGGGCGTTATTTTATTGAATTTGCCATGCTTGGGTTCGGTGGTCATTTTCGCCAAAGGACTCGGCGCCATTGGCGAGAGCCTGTCGCAGGGTTTCGATTTACTTATTCAGAACCTGATTTCGTGCTGCGAGGGCTTCCACAGACCGATCATTCTTGGAAAAATACAGTGAATGGTGCCAAATTGCATAAAAATAGGAGCAACCTCGAAGGGCTACTCCTAAATGGTATTAACAGTATCAGCTTGGTTTATTGGTTAGAATAACTCTACACGACCAAGCAGTAGGTCTATCAGATTGCAATGGAAAATGCCGTTGTCATCATAGAAATTGTGAGGAATATCCATGCGAACAATGATTTTTTTGAAAAAGTCCTTTGTCAGTATCAACGATGCAAGTTCAGAGGATTCCTTTTTGTCCGTATCCATCTGGAAAGCTGACTGGATGTAGATTTTTTTGTCCGCATCATTTACGACGAAGTCGATTTCTTTTTGCACATTTGCACCCCTGGTGCGGTCAGTCACAACACCAACATCAACGGAATATCCTCGACGCAGAAGCTCGTTGTAGATGATATTCTCCATGATGTGGCCGGGATCGTATTGACGATAATTCAAGCGGGCATTACGAAGCCCGATATCCGTGTAGTAGTATTTGTTTGGATACTTGAAATAGGTCTTTCCTTTCACATCATAGCGCTTTGCCATAGAAATAAGGAACGAATCGATGATGTGCTGCACATAGTTGGAAACAAGAGTGGAATTGATCTTTTCGTTTTTCATGGTGGTCAGCGCATTGGCAATATTTGTAGGATTGGTCAGGGAACTGATCTGTGAAGCGAGGAAATCAAGAATATCATTCAGAATATCCTCGCGTTCGATACCGTTGCGTTCTACAATGTCCTTGACATACAGCTCGCTGTACAGAGAGGCCAGGTAAGCCTTTTTGTCCTTTTCATCTGTTAATGCCAGCAGGCGTGGCATGCCGCCGTAAAGCATATAGATGTCCAGAGCCTTTCGCTCGTCACCGCCGACATGGGAGTAGAACTCCTCAAAGGATAAAGGAAATACATGGAGTTGAGTAGCGCGGCCACGGAACTCTGTGGCGATGTCTTTAGACAGTCCTTTCGAGTTACTGCCAGTTACATATACATCCAAATTCTTATATGCTTTGAGTTCATTCAGCATGTCATAGATGGAAACCTCAATGCCGCCATTTTCTTTGTCGATAACCTTGGTGGTAAGCTGGACCTCGTCAATGAAAAGATAGAACTTCTCATCTTTCTTTCCAGAAACAAGATCCTCGACATACTCACAAAGCGTAATTGGATTTCTGAACGTATAGTAACGTCTCTGGTCCAATTCAATTTTTATGATATGGTCATCCTGGACTCCCTGTGAGAGAATATATTCATAAAACAGATCAAACAGCAATACCGACTTTCCGCAGCGGCGGATGCCAGTGATTACTTTGACCTCGCCGTTCCACATATGGTGAATCATACGATTCAAATAAGAATCTCGTTTAATCATTATAGTCACCTCGTACTTGCGACGATTGCGTTGCTACTTTCTTGTACAGAATACCACGAATTTCTCGAATTATCAATAGCACTGCAGATATTTCACAATAAAGTTGCGACATTTGCGTCGTAAGTACGAGATGAGAACCTTATATTCCGTCCGGGATAATGTTGTCGATATACATTTCACGCTTCGGTTTTGCCATGCCGTGATCCTGCTAATGACATTCCCAAAGGTCCAGTAACAAGCCAAATGGCATCAGCCACACCTCCTCCTGAGACAGATGGAGATGTGCGATGCCGTAATAGAAAAGTCGAGTAAATAACTCCTCGTCACGTACTTGAGCACTGCGTTTTTTGAATCGACCTCGCTGACCACATTAGTATGCCAATAATCTATTCTTTCCATGAGTTTTTCTTGTAGTAGCAACCGTTCTCTATCTGCTTCAACCGGTACATAATAAATACTAGAACGATTAATAAATAAGAGTTCACATTGACGGCGTATGGAAATATCAGATTCATTTGTAATCAAATCCTGGTATTGAAGGGATGTCTTCTCCAATTTTGTGAAAGCAATCCTGAAGAAAATTACGTTCCATTGTAAGCTGCCCAATAGTCTTCAGCATTTGATCATTCTTTTTCTTCAGGTCACCATCCTTTCTCTGAGTTTGCTTGTGCTCAGATTTTGTACCAAATACAAGATAAGCATTTTATAAGAATTCCTGCTTCCACTTTCTAACCATATTGGGGTTTAAGTTATGTTGAGCACATATTTCGTTCAGTTCCTGAGTACCTTGAAGAATATTCAAAACAACTTTACTTTTTAATTCTGGTGTATATTGACAGCGTATCATAAAAAA
>DAVZJH010000112.1:0-4988 GCA_052272885.1 Anaerovibrio sp.
CTGCAATGCCAATAAGGCAGAAACTACAGTAGGGTATTCCACACTTTATGGCGACCAGTCTGGCTTCCTGTGTGCTTTAGCAGATTTGTGGAAGCATCAGGTATATGATTTGGCCAGATATATGAATCAGGTGGTATATGGTCGTGAGGTAGTGCCCCAGGCTACTATTGATATTGTGCCTAGTGCAGAGCTGTCCAATGCTCAGAACGTGGATGAGGGTTTGGGAGATCCTATCAAATATCCATATCATGATTACCTTTTCCGCAGCTTTGTGGAGAAGTGGCAAAAGGCTGCTCCAGCAGATATTCTGCAATGGTATGCTGATGGGGTATTGGAGGAAAAAATTGGCTGCCAGCAGGGCTTGGTGGCTAAGTATTTCCCTACCGCAGCAGATTTTATTGCTGATTTGGAGCGCTGGTGGCGCCAGTTCTGCGGTATGTCCATAGCCAAGCGCATACAGGCACCGCCTATTGTGGCTGTCAGCAGGAGAGCCTATGGCTTCGATCATCGGGAGGCTCAGAATGGAATATATTATACCAGAGCCTATAGACGGTTAAAGGCAAAGCTGTTACAAACTGTGGCATCCTATGGGGAACACTATAATAGTAGTGTACAATAATCTTGTTTTATGTTAGAATGATACATACGGATAATTATATTTTCAAGGATGGAGGCAATCTCTGATAGGGGCTTGCTGTAATATATGTGTTGCATACTGTATGCAGAGAGCGGATAAAAGCAGGTGATGGAATGACCATTAAAAAAGCCGTGATAATTGGTTTGCTGCTGGAGATTTTGATAGGATGTCTGGCAGGAGTGTTTTACTTTAAGTTCTATATTTATACACCTACATATTCTATTAGGGCTATGCAGAAGGCCATGGAACTAGGGGATGTGGAGGAACTAAAGGAAAGAGTAGATCTGGATGGACTTTTTAAGCTAAACAACGGCAAATTGGCTCAGTTGATGGACAAAAATGATCCTGCTTATGGCAAGGTGGCAGATGGTAGCTTTGCCAGCTATTGTCAGGAGGACTTTATAAATTATGTTCAAAATGGCAAGTGGCAGGATAGGGAAAAAGTAACTCCTGAATCTGCTTTGGAGGATAGGATAGGGTTTAGATCTGTCAGCTTTCGGAGTTTGGATTACGTATATAGAGATCCTCCTCCTGGCCAGGAGAATGTTAAGGAACAAAGTACAACGGACAAGTTGCTGTCTCTGGGCATATCCTTGTTAAATAAGTATGTACTTGGCCATGAGCGAGATAAGGAAAATGTCCATGAGGAAACCAAAGCTGCTCAGGAAGCGGTGACTGATACTATTGTAACAGCTGGCGTTAGAGTATATGAGCCTAACTTAGGGGATACCTTTGTATTGAAGCTGAAGCTGAGACGGCAGGAGGATGGCAGCTGGAAGCTCTATGATATTGAAAATTATCAGGAATATGCTGAATTGCTGCTGAAGCAGAATGATAGAGATTTTATCCGCTACAAGGAAAAGGTGCGCAATATTCTCACATCTACCCAGGAAAAGCTGGATGAGCTGCGGGAGGCCCATCCAGAACGGGATATGGATTGGATGATTGAGGCTCGGAAGATTATGAAGGAATCTGACCAGCAGCTGGAGGAATTGAAGGTGCCAGTGGCAGGCGGATATTTAAATCAGCTAATTAAGGAGCGGAAAGAGCTGTTTTATGAGCTTTTGGACAGCTATTATGATTTGGCATCCCAGACTCAAGATATGAATACGGCTAAGGAGACAGCTCAGGAGCCTGTCACCAAGAAGCAGAGACGTCCTGTGTACAACGAGGCGGTTTGGAACAGTAGGCTGACCAAATCTAAGGAAAAAATTAATGAGGCTCAGAAAAAATGGGCTGACAACAAGGCAAAATTGGAGGCTGTAGTAGGCCATGTTATTGATAGAGCAGCGGTGGCTCAGATAAGGGCAAAAAAATTGCGCAACAATGATGATGCTCTTGTGAGAGCGGCTAATTACCCTGTAGGAGGCAGTCAAAATAACGGTGCAGAGGTTGACAGTATTCCTAGTCTTTTAGATAGCGATAAGGTGCCAACTGTATCAGCTTACAAAGGCTAAAAGAAATAAACTTTGCTGGTGAGTAATATGATACCTCTAAAGTAGACAGATAAAATATCAAAATCTGCTGCTTTGGAGGTATTTTTGTGTAAAAAAATAGGGCAGGGTGTTCACATTTTTAGATAATTGTGTTATACTAACATGGATTTATGTTTTCTGGGAAAGGACAAAATGTGTTATGAAAAACAAAAAGACCAATGCAGCTCGCATTTTGGATAGATTGAAGATACCTTATGAAATCAAGGAATATGAAGTTGATTTGGATGATTTAAGCGCTATACATGTGGCAGCCTCAGCTGGCATGGATATAAAGATGGTGTTTAAGACCTTGGTATGCCGAGGTGATAAGAATGGCGTGCTTATGGCCTGCATTCCTGGTGACGGGGAGCTGGACATGAAGGCTTTGGCGGCTGCCTCTGGCAACAAGCGAGTGGAAATGGTACATCTAAAAGAGGTATTGGGCTTGACTGGTTATATCCGGGGAGGCTGTTCTCCTTTAGGAGCCAAAAAGAACTATCCTGTCTATCTGAATGAATCTTGTCATGATTTTGATCAGATTGCTATCAGCGCTGGTATACGTGGTCAGCAGCTTATCCTTTCCCCAGATGATTTGATAAAGGCAGTTAATGCCACTGTGGCAAAGCTTATCCGCTAAAATGATTTTCTGTCTCAAGACTAGAAAATTCTTTAATACTATATAGGAGTGAAAACAATGAAGTACATCAGCACAAGAGGAAATAATCAGAATATGACATCTGCCCAGGCTATTATTGCTGGTCTGGCCAAGGATGGCGGTTTGTTTGTACCAGAGTCTATTCCTCAGGTAGATATGGAGTTTATTCAGGGTCTGTCTGATTTAAGTTATCAGCAGCGGGCTGTAAAGGTTCTCAGCTGCTTCTTGACAGACTATACTCAGGAAGAGATTACTGGCTGTGTAGAAAGAGCCTATGGTAACGGCAAATTTGACGATAAGGCTGTAGCCCCTCTGAATATTATGGACAATCTTTCTGTGCTGGAGCTTTGGCACGGCCCTACCAGTGCTTTCAAGGATATGGCGCTTCAACTGCTGCCTCAGCTTTTGTCCACTGCCCTGAAAAAAACAGGGGAGAATAATCAGGTTTTGATTTTGGTTGCCACCTCTGGCGATACTGGCAAAGCAGCCTTGGAGGGTTTCCGGGATGTAGACCAGACCAAGATAATTGTTTTCTATCCAGAAAACGGTGTTAGTCGTATTCAGCGTCTTCAGATGGTAACTCAGCAGGGAAATAATGTAGCTGTTACTGCTGTAAAGGGGAATTTTGATGATGCTCAGAGCGGTGTTAAGGCTATTTTCAGTCACAAGGAATTTAACGAAAAACTGAATGAGGCTGGTGTATCCCTGTCCTCTGCCAACTCCATTAACTGGGGCCGTCTGGTACCTCAGATTGTCTACTATTTTAGTGCCTATGCAGATTTGCTGAAGGCTGGTAAAGTCAAGGCTGGGGATAAGATCAGCTTTACAGTGCCAACTGGCAACTTTGGTGATATTTTGGCAGGATATTATGCAATGCGCATGGGGTTGCCTGTGGCCAAGCTGATTTGTGCGTCCAATACTAATAATGTTTTGACTGATTTCTTGAAAACTGGTGTTTATGATCGGAACCGTGATTTCTACAAGACCATCAGTCCATCTATGGATATTCTGATTTCCAGCAATCTGGAGCGACTGCTTTATCATGTTACTGATGATGCTGCACAGGTGGCTCAGTGGATGCAGGAGCTGGCAGAAAAGGGACGATATGATGTAGGGGCAGAGGTTTTGGCCAAGATTCAGGCTGTCTTTGGCTGTGATTGGGCAGATGATGCCAAAACTATGGATACCATAAATGAGGTTTATGACAAAAAACATTATATTGCAGATACTCATACTGCTGTAGCATGGAGAAGTGCAGAAGACTATATGTCTCAGGGCCATAAGGAGCCAATGGTGGTAGTATCCACTGCTAGCCCTTACAAATTCAATGAAAGCGTACTAACTGCTCTGGGCCAGTCCGTTGATGGCTCGGATGAATTCCAGCTGCTGGACAAGCTTCAGGCTATGAATAGCTTCCCTATTCCAGCAGGTCTGGCAGCTCTGAAAGATGCTCAGGTACGCCATAGCGTAGTAGTGGAGAAAACTGCAATGGAGAAGGCTGTAGAGGCTTTTGCCAAGGCAGAATAACTAAATCCTATGATATCATAATGCATTAATAGAACAATAAGCGATATTAATGTAGAAATAATTCTAAATAATCTTTGACAAAATTAGCAAAATCTTATACCATATACATGAAGGCTGGTTGTGAGAAAAACCGCCGAAAATCAAGTATTTTAGCGACGTCTTCCATGTAGGGCGGGAATGTAAGTTCATCCTTTCCCTATCCATACAGGTTGCCGTTGCAGGATAAAAAGAAAGAGGTTGATAGCAAAATGGCAAACGTTGATTTGAGCAAGTATGGCATTACTGGTGTTACTGAGATTGTCCACAATCCTTCTTATGAACTGCTCTTCCAGGAAGAGACTAAAGCTGGTCTTGAGGGTTTCGAGGTAGGCAAAGAGACTGAGCTGGGTGCTGTTAATGTAATGACTGGTATCTATACTGGCCGTTCTCCTAAGGATAAGTACATCGTTATGGACGAGAACTCTAAGGACACTGTATGGTGGACTTCTGATGAGTACAAGAACGATAACCATCCTATGAGCGAGGACGTTTGGGCAACTGTTAAGGATCTGGCAAAGAAGGAGCTGTCCAACAAGAGATTGTTCGTTGTAGATGCATTCTGCGGTGCTAACCACGACACTCGTATGGCAGTTCGTTTCATCGTTGAGGTTGCTTGGCAGGCTCATTTCGTAACCAATATGTTCATTCAGCCAAC
>DAVZJH010000113.1:0-4961 GCA_052272885.1 Anaerovibrio sp.
ATTATAAAACAAGAATAAAATGGATAATAAGTGAATTAGAAAAATTGTCAACAGAGTTGGCTGATATAGACATTAATTTGCCAGAAAAGGCAAATGCTAACGCCATGTTGCTGTTAAAAAGACATTTATACGCAAAATATGCGGATGAAAAATTAAGAACTATATTTAAAGAGGAGGACTTGTTTTATAATTGGGAAAAAATTCAAGATGAGTATCCTATTATTTTGAGTACAACATTTTCAGCTAAAGCGTGTTTGAATAAAAATGCAGTCTATGATTATTTAATTATGGATGAAGCGTCTCAGGTAGACATTGCAACTGGTGCATTAGCTTTATCCTGTGCTAAAAATGCTATAATAGTAGGAGATACAAAGCAACTTCCAAATGTAATTAAAAGTGAAGCAAAACAGAAATCAGAAGAGATTTTTAAAAATTACAAAATAGCATTAGGATATAAGTTTTATAAGAGTTTTTTAAATTCTGTTGTAGAAATTATGCCAGATGTGCCTCAGACGATGTTACGAGAGCATTACAGATGTCATCCTAAAATAATCAATTATTGCAATCAAAAATTTTATCATAATAACTTAGTTGTTATGACAAAGGATAATGATGAAAATGATGTAATAATGGTTATGAGAACCGTTGAGGGAAATCATAGAAGGGCAAATTACAATCAGAGAGAAATTGATGTTATAAAAAATGAAATATTACCTATGTGTAATAGTCCTGCTGAAGAAATAGGGATTATTGCACCATATAATGGTCAGGTTGATAAATTAAAAGAACAGATAAAGGGTATTGATATTTCGACAGTACATAAATTTCAAGGACGGGAAAAGGAGACTATCATTTTAACTACTGTAGATGATCATATTACAGATTTTGTAGATAACCCATATTTGTTAAATGTTGCTGTATCTAGAGCTAGAAAAAAACTTATTTTAGTTGTTACAGGTAATAAACAATCAGGAAGCTCAAATATAATGGATTTAATGCATTATATTCAGTATAATAATTTTTCTATTCAATATAGCAATATAAATTCTATATTTGATTATTTGTATAAGGCATATAGGAAGGAGCGGGAAGCATATTTAAGTAAGCATACAAGAATATCGGAGTATAAATCTGAAAATCTAGTGTATGCCTTATTAGAGGATATTTTAGCTGATGATAAATATCAATCATTAGATGTGGTTTGCCATATGCCCCTTAATATATTGTTGAAAGATATAAGTTTGCTTAACGAAGCTCAACAAAAATATGCTATGAATTCGCTTACGCATATAGATTTGCTTTTATATAATAAATTTTCAAAAATGCCTATTTTAGCTATAGAGGTTGATGGTTGGCAATATCATAATGAGAGAATGCCACAAGTGAAACGTGATAAATTAAAAAATGAAATTATGAATATTTACAATATAGAATTACTTAGATTGGTCACAAATGGAAGTGGTGAGAGGGAAAAAATAATAAATACTTTAGATAGGTTACTTGGTATAAAGGATAATGCTGGAATAAATTTTTAGGAGGCAAATAATTTTGGATGATATAACGATGAATATTATAAAGTTGGTGCTGGTGGTTTTGCTGGTGCTGATGAATGGTTTTTTTGTGGCGGCGGAATTTGCGGTAGTAAAAATACGGGGCTCACGGTTGGAGACATTGATAAATGAGGGAAATAGCCGGGCGGTTTATGCCAAGAAGCTTACGGATCATTTGGATGTGTCCCTTTCGGTAACTCAGCTGGGTATAACCTTGGCTTCCCTGGGCTTAGGTTGGTTAGGTGAGCCTACAGTCAGCAAAATGCTTGAGCCTATATTTGAATACTGTGGTCTGGGGGGAGCCTTGGCCACTACCATTTCCTTTGCCATAGCCTTTGGTTTGATTACGGCTATGCATATTATCTGTGGTGAGCTGATTCCAAAGAATTTGGCTATTCAGAAATCCGAGGCGGTAACCTTGGGGATTGCTATGCCTATGTTGCTTTTTCAAAAGGTAATGTATCCATTTGTTTGGTTTTTGAATCATGTGGCTAATTTTACAGCGGAAAAGCTGGGGATACCGGTGGAGACTGAAAGCGAGGAAACAGCTCATACAGAGGATGAGATTCGCATTCTAATGGAGGAAAGTCACAAAAAGGGCTACATTGATAAAACTGAGCTGGATTTTGTGGATAATGTTTTTGATTTTTCCGACCGCAATGTACGGGAGATTATGATTCCTCGTACAGATATGGTATGTCTTTATACCGAGGATTCCTTTGATGAGAATATTCAGGTGGCAGTGTCGGAGCATATGACCAGATATCCTGTATGCCGAGAGGATAAGGATGATATTATCGGTTTCCTTCATATTAAGGATTTGATGGGGTATCTCTATAAGCATCGCCGGCCAAGACTGCGGCAGCTGGTACGGAAGGCTTTGATTGTGCCGGAAACCATGCGTATAAGTACGCTGTTGAAGATGATGCAGAGGGATCGCTCCCAGCTAGCTATTGTGGTGGATGAATATGGCGGTACTGCTGGTATGGTTACCATTGAGGATATTATTGAGGAAATTGTTGGGGAGATTCAGGATGAATTTGACCAGGAGCGTCCTTTGGTGGAGAAGCGGAGTGAATATGTTTATTCTATAGATGCCAAGCTGTTGCTGGAGGAGGTTTGTGATATTCTGGAGATGGATATTGAGGCTGACAATATTGATACCATTGGTGGCTGGCTCTATAATAATGTGCAGTCCCCTCCACGGATTGGTATGAAAGCCAGCTGGGATGGACGGGACTTCTTTGTGGAGGAAATGGATAATTTGCGAATTACCCGTATTTTGGCCAAGCTGCCAAAGCCTTTGCAGGAGGAACATGAGGAGATTGTGGATAATATCCAGTCAGAAAAAATGGAGGAGAGTAATAAATGATTTTAACAGTGGAGGAATTGGGAAAAAGCTACGGAGAAAAAACTCTCTTCAGCCACGTTAATTTGAATATAAATGAGGGGGAGAAAATCGGTATCGTTGGTGTTAATGGTACTGGTAAGTCCACCTTTCTCAAAACAGTGGCAGGAAAGCTGGTGGCAGATACTGGCTCTATGGTAACTATGCGGAATATGCGTATCAGCTATTTGGAGCAGTCCAAGGAATTTGTGCCGGAGAATACAGTGTTAATGGAAGCTTTTAAGGATGATAGCCCCTTGATGCAGGCTCTGCGGAATTATGAGTCTGCTTTGGCGAAAAGCGAAAAGGGGGATATGTCTGAAAAGGTGCAAAATCAGCTGGCCAAGGCTTCAGAGCAGATTGATGCTTTAGGGGGCTGGAATATGGAAAGTCAGGCTAAAAGCATTTTGACTCATCTGGGAATTACAGATTTTGAGGCAAGGGTGGATACTTTATCGGCGGGACAACAGAAACGGTTGGCTTTGGCTACAGCTTTGATACAGCCTTGTGATTTACTGCTTTTGGATGAACCTACTAACCATTTGGATAGCGAAACCATTGGCTGGCTGGAGGAGTATTTGGCAGCTTGGAAGGGCTCCTTGCTGATGGTAACACATGACCGTTATTTTTTGGATAGAGTGGCTAGCGGGATTTTGGAGTTCGATAAAGGCAGAACCTATACCTATCAGGGAAATTATTCGGAGTTTTTGGAGCTAAAGGCTGCGCGGATTGAGCAGGAGGAAGCTGGTGAAAGAAAGAGACAGAATTTCTTGCGTAATGAGCTGGCTTGGATTCGCCGTGGTGCTCAGGCTCGTTCCACCAAGCAAAAGGCTAGGTTGCAGCGCTATGAGGAAGTAAAGAATCAGAAAGTGGATTTGGAACGGAATCAAGTGGAAATCGGTTTGGCTGGCAGCCGTTTGGGGCGGAAGATTATTGAGTTGGAGCATGTTAGCTATAGCTGGCAGGGACAGGTTTATATTCATGACTTTAGCTATACAGTATTGCGGAATGATAGAATTGGCATTATTGGTGGCAATGGTACAGGAAAGTCTACCCTGTTGAATATTATTGCTGGAAGACTTCAGCCTACTGAGGGGACAGTAGATATTGGTCAAACTGTAAAAATTGGTTATTTTGCTCAAACAAATGTGGAAATGGATGGCAGACTGCGGGCTAAGGAATATATTCAGGAGGCGGCCCATTATATTACCATGGCCGATGGCAGCAAGTTGTCTGCTGGTCAGTTGATGGAGCGTTTTCTCTTTCCGCCGGATTTGCAGTATACGGAGATAAGTAGATTGTCTGGTGGTGAGAAGAGAAGGCTGTATCTTCTGCGAGTGCTGATGGAGTCGCCTAATGTTCTCCTTTTGGATGAGCCTACCAATGATTTAGATTTGGAAACTATGGGAATATTGGAGAGCTTTATTGATGATTTTAATGGAGCCATTATTTTTGTTTCCCATGATAGATTTTTTATTGATCGCATGGCTCAAAAGGTTTTTGTTTATACTGGCAAGGCAGGAGAGATTGAATTCCATGTAGGAGGCTATAGCGATTATCATAAGCGACTGCAGGCAGAGCAAAAAGCTAGAGCTGTTATGTTGAGTGATGGAGCAAAGACTAAGGCTAATGAGACTGGGGATGGTGGTAAAAGGAATTATCAGCAGGATAAAGTTCGGAAAAAGGGTCTTACCATGTCAGAAAAACATGAATATGGTGAGATTGAGGCCATTATTGCCAGCAAGGAGGGGGAGCTGAAGATGATTCACCTTCAGATGAGTCAATTTGCTACGGATTATGATAAAATACAGGAGTTGACTAAGGAAGAAACCAGAGTGTCTGAGGAGCTGGAGAAGCTGATGGAGCGTTGGGCATATCTGGAGGAAAAGGCGGAGTCTATGTAAATTCTGATTTGCCGAGTTGGCTATCCACCTATGGATGTAAATATAATTCGGGATGTCAAAGATTCTCGGAATACAGCCTGCGGTCATAACGACTTTTGCTCTGTCCGACTTAATGGCCCT
>DAVZJH010000114.1:0-4899 GCA_052272885.1 Anaerovibrio sp.
CCAAGAAGGAAAAATCATTACAAAAAATTTAATTTTTATACACTCTAGGCACCCTGACATTCAGCATACATGGCAATTCATAATTAATAGTCCCCAGCCAGCTGGCAGCCTCATCCATAGTAAGACTAGCTGAACCATATAAGGTTACAACATCCCCCTGCTGCAGCTCTGGCACATCCGTCAAATCAACCATACACTGATCCATGCAGATTCGTCCTGCAATCGGCGCCCTTTTTCCCTGATAATCCACCTGAGCCTTACCAGTAAACATACGGGTATAGCCATCTGCATAACCCATAGGCAAAGTACCGATTCTGCTTTCCCGCTGAGCTGTAAAGGTACAGCCATAGCTAATGGATTCTCCAGGATGCAGAGTCTTTACATAAACAATCTGTGCCTTTAGCTCCATAATTGGCTGCAATTCAATAACATGCTTCACCTCGTCAGATGGCCACAGACCATAAAGAATAATCCCAGCCCTTACCATATCAAAATGAGCCTCTGGCATTTCCAGAATGGCAGCTGAATTAGCAATATGCTTAATCGGTATACTAACTCCCTCTGCCTCAACCTTGCTAATAGCTAGCTTGAAGGCCTCCAGCTGCTGATAGGCAAAGCTTTTATCCTTGGCATCTGCCAAAGCAAAATGAGAGAACATTCCCTCCAGCTCTATTCCCGGCATAACAGACAAAGCCTGAGCCAAATCTCCAGCCTGCTCTGGTCTTACTCCAATGCGGCTCATACCTGTATCCACTGCCATATGTATTGTAGCAGTTCTTCCCTGTCTTACAGCCTCAGCTGATATAGCCTTAGCCTGCTCTACAGTATATACAGCCTGAGTAATATCATAGGCTACCAAATCTGCAGAAGCCTCCACAGGCGTAGTCCCCAAAATTAAAATAGGGGTAGTAAAGCCTGCCCGACGCAGGTAAATAGCCTCACTGATTACAGCTACGGCCAAATAATCCGCCCCCTGCTCCACAGCCTTTCTGGCCACAGCTACAGCACCATGACCATAGGCATCTGCTTTTACCACTGCACACCATTTTGCCTTGTTTTTGATACAGGATTTGATATTGTGGATATTATTTTCCAGAGCCTTCAAATCAATTTCGGCCCATACGGCACGTTTTGGCATATATATTCCCCTCTCTATTACTTCTATCAGACGCAAAAATTTCAAACATAGATAATTTCAACAACAAAGAGGCTCCGCTCTATAGCGCAAGCCTCTTTACTTACATATATATAGTTATTACAGTTCCTGAGGCTTAATAACCTCAATGCCGCCCATATAAGGTACCAATGCCTTTGGAATAACAACAGAACCATCTGCCTGCTGATAGTTCTCTAAAATAGCCGCAAAGGTACGACCTACAGCCAAGCCAGAACCATTCAGAGTATGTACAAACTCTGGCTTGCCCTTCTGCTCACGACGGAACTTAATATTAGCACGACGAGCCTGGAAATCCTGACAGTTGGAGCAGGAAGAAATCTCACGATAGGTATTCTGAGCTGGCATCCATACCTCAATATCATAGGTCTTCGCAGAGGTAAAGCCCATATCGCCAGTACAGAGAGTAATAACACGATGTGGCAGCTCCAGAACCTTCAATACATCCTGAGCATCCTCTACCATCTTTTCCAATTCATCCCAGGAATCCTCTGGCTTAACAAACTTAATCAGCTCTACCTTGTTAAACTGATGCTGACGAATCAGGCCACGGGTATCACGTCCAGCGCTGCCAGCCTCAGCGCGATAGCAAGCAGTATAGGCACAATAATACTCTGGCAGCTGACTACCATCCAGAATCTCCTCACGATGATAATTAGTTGTAGGAACCTCTGCAGTAGGTACCATATAATAATCCGTACCCTCTACCTTGAACATATCTTCAGCAAACTTTGGCAGCTGGCCAGTACCATACATGCTAGCAGTATTTACCATGCAAGGAGCCAGCATCTCGGTATAACCATGCTTGTTGGAGTGCAAATCCATCATAAAATTAATCAAGGCTCTCTCCAAGCGAGCACCCAAGCCCTTGTAGAAAGTAAATCTGGCACCAGTAACCTTGGCAGCACGCTCAGCATCTAAAATGCCCAGAGCATCACCCAAATCCCAATGAGCCTTTGGCTCAAAGTCAAATTTGGTAGGCTCCATAAAACGGCGTACCTCTGGGTTGTCATTCTCATCTACACCAATAGGAACATCCTCCTTTGGCATATTAGGAATGCTCAGCATAATATCCCGGAGATCGCTCTCTACCTGCTTTAATTCTGCATCATAGGCATCAATCTTCTCGCCTACCTGACGCATCTCAGCAAAAATAGCATCTGTATTCTCACCGTTCTTCTTCATCTGGCCAACCTGCTTAGAAACAGTGTTTCTCTGATTCTTCAGCACCTCAACCTGACTGATAATCTCACGGCGCTTTTCCTCCAGCTCCTTAAAGCCATCCAAGGAAAGTTTATTCTGACGATTGTTCAGCATAGTCTGAACTGCATCAAGATTTTCTCTGACAAATTTAATATCTAACAAAGTGTTCGCCCCCACAAATTATGGCTTCGCCATTTTATCTATATCAAATCTATTATACTTGATATTTTTCAATTTGTAAAATGAGACTTATTCAGTGGGGGCTTTAGACTCCCACTGAATATCCTAAATTCGCATTTCAAAATGACTTCCCTTAGACTTTTTATCCCTATCAGTAGTTACTTTTTCCTGCATCCTATTTTTTGCAGCCCTTGTTTCTTTAGACTTAACAGGAGGTTGAGATTTTAGCCTCGTCCTTTTGCTAAGATTCCGCAGCATAAAAGTAATAAAAGCCGCTATAAATACAATCAAAAGCGGCAAAAAGGACATACTTGACATATGACCTCCCGGCAAAGGCCAATTCCCTTCTAGGTTATTCTGCTGTACCGTCTCCTGAACTTCCTGCTGGTCAGCCTTCCCATCCTTAATGCCCAATGCCTGCTGTACCATATCTTGACGTGCCTGTTGAGCTACATCATTTTCTGCCGACTGCCCAGTCTCCTGCTGAGACTGGCCCTGGGTACTTCCTACACCTTGCTGAGAGGTACTTTGCTGACTAGGTGAGCTAGATTGATTCTGCTGGGGATTGCTGATAGTAACATGAACCCCAAATTCCTTGCCATTATCCGATGTAGTATTTACAGCTGACTGGCCAGCCTCTGTATGAGATTCAGTCCCCGGCACCACTGGAGCCGTAGGGGGAGTTGGTGGAGTTGGGGCCTTTATAGCCATATAAACACCATCTTTCTTTCATTATATATAGCAAAAAGAGGCTGTCACCACAGCCCCTTTATTTTTTATTTCTCTGGTTCATCTGGACCAGCAGCATCACAGCGCTTGCAAGCAGAATAGCCCTCAGCCTCAGCTACAGCAGGACTTTCAAAGCGATTGCCTCCACCATAGGTCTGCTTCAGCTTTGGACAGGTTGGACGATGATACTGTCCAGTATAATGATCTCCCATGCGATAGGTTTCTGTCCGAGAGATATTATTGAAATCCTCTGCTACAGATGTAGAATATACCTGATAGGCTATTGCCAAAATTGCTACAATTACGGCAATGCCCAAAATTCTAAATTTGTTTCCCTTCATGATTATCCCTCCATAAATACTAGATTAGCTACAAGGATATTATACCATATTTTGACATTATCTATCTAAAATTACCGTACATAATAGTATAAAAAAAACATCCCCATCTGCAAGCAGATAGGGATGCATTTTTTATTAGTTAATTAGTGACTAACACTAATCAGCCCCAACCTGGAGTACCCAGTGCAACAGCTACGACTGCAGCTGCGAGAGCACCGCACATAGGAGCAATACATGGAACCCAAGCATAACCCCAGTTGCCATCACCCTTGTTAGGAATAGGCAAGATTGCGAAAGCAATACGAGGACCGAGGTCACGAGCCATGTTCATAGCGTAACCGGAGCAACCACCCAAGGACAGGCCGATTGCAACGATGAGCAGACCTACAGCGTAAGGACCGAAGCCAGCAGGCAATGGACCATTAGGAGTAGCAAAGATCATCATGATGCAGAACATCAGGAAGAAAGTAGCAATAAACTCGGAGATGAAACCGTTTACGATACCACCAGTAGCAGAGCCAGTAGCAAAGATACCAACCTTGCCTCCCTCAGTCTCGCCCCAATGGCCGAGGTAGCAGAGGTAAACAATGATAGAACCAAGGATACCGCCTGCAGTCTGAACCAAAGCAGTTGCAACAAACTGTGCAGGAGTATAAATACCGAGGTAAGTCTTAGCGATAGTAACAGAAGGGTTAATATCAGCCTGTGGTGCACCCAGTGCAACAGAAGTGTAAACACCTAAGAGTACTGCGAGACCCCAGCCCCATACAGTACAAATCCAGCCAGCGCCCTTTGCGTAGGACTTTGCCAGACTCAGGTTAGCGTTAACGCCAACACCGAAAACCATCAGAACCAAGGTTCCCATGAACTCGCCTAACAGATTATCCATTTTACATCCCTCTTTCATATAACATATGGAAAATTTCTATACCGGATATGTTCCCTACACATATCCGAATCCATATTCGCTGCCAGCTTAGGCCGCCGGCAGCGAATAGTGAATCCTATTATTTAACCCATAACTATATTGTCTACACAGTAAGGATTACTCCTCGTCATCCAGCCAATGCATAGCGTGCTTAACAGCCTTTCTCCAACCCTTGTAGAGCTTGTCAGCCTCTTCCTTGGCCATTACAGGCTCGAAGCGAACATCAAGCTTCCAAGCAGTCTTCAGCTCTTCCTTGTTGCTCCATACGCCTACAGCAAGACCTGCCAGGTAAGCAGCACCCAGAGCAGTAGTCTCGATAATCTGAGGACGATCTACAGGTACGC
>DAVZJH010000115.1:0-4899 GCA_052272885.1 Anaerovibrio sp.
TCCACTGATATAGTTGCTTGATAAATCTTGTTCAATTTGCACTTGCAATCTACCACAGATATTTTTTATTGAAAGTTGTAAAAGTTGGAAGTTATAATATTGGTTTTCCGGCAAGAATAATTTTTTGCACATTCAGTTCTTTGTCCAGCAGGACAATATCTGCTGTTTTGCCCACTGAGATACTGCCGCAGTGCTGGAAGATGCCAATGGATTTGGCGGGAGTCTCGGTGGCGCTTTCCACAGCCTGCGCCAAAGGAATATGCATATTCTGCACCACATTTTTCAGGCATTTCATCAAATTGGTAACAGAGCCGGCAATGGTGCCATCTGCCAGAGTAGCCCGAGGGCCTTCCACCTTTACAGCCTGTCCTCCAAGAGTATAATCTCCATCGTCTAGGCCTGCCGCTCTCATGCTGTCACTAATGAGACAGATATGGTCACTGCCGTAGAGTTTGAACATAGCCCTTACCATAGCTGGATGAATATGCACACCATCACAAATCATTTCCACAAAGGCACCACTGTCAAAGGAAGCTCCCTGTATCCCAGGCCTGCGATGGTGGAAAGGATTCATGGCATTGTAGAGATGAGTTACATGATTGGCTCCCCGCTGGAAAGCTTCCATAGCTATATCATAATCTGCTACAGTATGGGCCAGAGATACTACGACTTCATCCTTGACAGCCTCAATAAAATCCATAGCTCCCGGCTCCTCTGGGGCAATATCCACCAGCTTGATTATCCCACCAGCTTCCTGATTCAGCTGGCGAAAGAGGGATATAGAGCAAGGAATAACATTGCTTTCCTTTTGGGCGCCCTTCTTTTTTTTGCTAATAAAAGGCCCCTCCATATTAATACCAGCCAAATGAGCTGCTTTGTGAGAGGTTGGCTGATAGCTGCCAATATTTTGCATGATTTTGTGCAGCTCTGCCTCAGACATGGTCATGGTGGCTGGGCAAATGGTGGTTACACCTTGGGATGCTTCATATTCTGCCATAATAGGCAGGCTATCTGGCTCCGCATCACAAAGGTCTGCTCCCATACAGCCGTGGAAATGAATATCCACCAGGCCAGGAATAGCATAGCACCCTTTGCCATCAATCATTTCTTCCTGGGAGCTATTGGTTTCTGCAAAATCTATGGCAGTAATCTTTTCTCCAGTGATTTCAATAGTACCGGGCAGAAATTCATGGTGTTCATTGTAGATATTTACATTAGTAATCTTCATGTTTATTTACCTCATTATAGGCAGGAGAGAGCTTCCTCATCTGCAATCAGGGTAACATCGTTGTGAAGCTGAAGAATAGAAGCAGGAACCTGTGGTGTAACAGGGCCGAAAAAGGCCTGCTTAACAATAGATGCCTTGTTGATGCCATTGGCTACCAGGACAATTTTTTTGGCATGCATAATGGTCTTTATACCCATGGTATAGGCCTGCTTTGGCACTTCATCAACACTGGCAAAAAATCGCTTGTTGGCTTCAATGGTATTCTGGGTCAAATCTACGCAGTGTACATCTTTTTCAAAGGAGATACCAGGTTCATTAAAGCCAATATGGCCATTGTGACCAATGCCCAGAAGCTGCATATCAATACCACCCAGGCTTTGAATCAGCTCAGTATAGCGCTTGGTTTCTTTTTTGCTGTCCATTTCCATGCCATTAGGGAGGAAGGTTTTATTAGGATTGATATTTACCCGGTCAAACAGGTGC
This sequence comes from Anaerovibrio sp., assembly GCA_052272885.1. Classification (GTDB taxonomy): domain Bacteria; phylum Bacillota; class Negativicutes; order Selenomonadales; family Selenomonadaceae; genus Anaerovibrio. The sequence continues at coordinate 1,712 of DAVZJH010000115.1, forward strand.
TTATGCATGAAATAGTAATAGCTCTGGTCATTATCCTTGGGCAAGCCCTTGTATTCGTCAAGGTTTACGGTAGTAACCTCGGAGAAATCCAAATCTCCCTTTTTGTACCAATCCACTAGCTGGTCATAAATTCCAATAGGAGAGGAACCAGTGGCCAATCCCAAGGTGCAATCCGGCTTCATAATAATCTGGGCTGACAAAATGTTGGCTGCCTTCCGGCTCATATCCTTGTAATCCTTTGCTTTGTAAATTCTCATGCTATTCAAACTCCTTTCTAAGTGCCTTTAACGTATGACGTGACGCAGACTGGATACCATGTATTTATCAAGGGCAGCAAATATTTTTTTTCCATTTGTTTAGGCCAGTGCGGCGGCAAATTTTTTGGTAATCAGCTGAGGTCTGGTAATAATGGAGCCTACTACGGCACAATATGCACCTAGCTCAATAACCCGCTTCAGCTTTTCTGGTGTATCAATATTGCCTTCAGCAATTACTTTGTGTTTTACCTTGCTGATAATTTCTCTGAGAATGGCAAAATCATCAGCGTTGATTTTGTCCTGTTTACTTTGCTCTGTATAGCCCACCATAGTTGTGCCAATAAAATCAAAGCCCAGTTCGTCAGCGTGGACCGCTTCGGCTACTGTGGAGCAGTCTGCCATGAAAAGTTGATTTGGATATTTGGCCTTTACCTCATGGAAGAACCCGTCCAGAGTTTTGCCTTCTGGACGGGTGGATATGGTGGCATCCATAGCAATGATTTCAGGCTTTACCTCCATCAGTTCATCAATTTCTTTCATGGTTGGGGTGATGTAGATAACGGAATCCTCATAATCTCTTTTGACAATGCCGATAATAGGCAGATCTACATTCTGCTGAATCTCAGCAATATCCTCCTTGGTATTGGCCCGAATGCCACTGGCGCCACCTTGTTGAGCGGCCAGGGCCATACGGCCCATAATAAATGAAGAATGAAGTGGCTCATCAGGTAGAGCTTGGCAGGAAACGATTAATTTGCCTTTAAGGCTGGCAATCTTTTCCTCTAGTGTTTTAGCCATATTTCTTCCCCTTTCTTCAATTCTGCTATTTTTCTTTCATGTGCCTTGACAGAAAAATTCAGTCTAGCTCGTTCTTCCTCAGAAACAGTATCATCCTTGGCTGTGGCGGTTAGATAATTCTGAATACGCTCCTTGCGGGCCGAGAGGGTCTTGATTTCATCGGCCAGAGGCTTTGGCTCTCTCAGGGCTTCTCCATAGATGGTGTGGATATTGTCAATAATGTGCTGGGCATAGCCTCGTTCGGCAGAAGCCTTTTCCAGATAGCGGGCCACTCCATAGATAATCTCATAGGGATCTCTAGCCTCCTGAATCCATTCCAGTAAATCCATTTTTATGCTTTCCTGCACTCCATGAGGGGTTTGAATCAACTCCTGAATATTTTCATCCTCCGACATTCCGTGTACTCGCTCCTTTCCATTATGTATACCCATATACATTATATCAGCAGTTGGTCAAGGAAACAAATTATGTTATAATTAGTCACAGTAACTCTTGATTTATCCACAGAAAACTGTGAGTTGTTCAGGGACAAGTCTAGAGTTATTCACTATTTTATGCACAATGGAGCATTTCCTGTGGATAAGTTATTCAGACTATCCACAGAAATGGTGAAATATATGTGCATTCTGGAGGAATATTTTATGGAAGAAAAGAAGGAATTGCAGCGGGGGCTGAAGAATCGTCATTTGCAAATGATGGCCTTGGGCAGTGCCATTGGTACAGGTCTGTTCTATGGTTCTGCCTCCACCATTTCCCTCACAGGCCCCTCTGTTATGGTGGCCTATCTCATTGGCGGCATTGTGATTTATTTTATCATGCGGATGCTGGGGGAAATGGCTGTGGATGAGCCAGTATCTGGTTCTTTTAGCTATTATGCTACCAAATATTGGGGGCCATTCCCAGGGTTTCTCTCTGGCTGGAATTATTGGTATTGTTACATTATGGTAAGTATGGCGGAGCTAACGGCAGTGGGTATCTATATAAATTATTGGCTGCCTGATGTACCCCAGTGGTTATCGGCTTTGATTTGCCTTTTGGCTATTACAGCCATTAATCTGGTTAATGTAAAGGCCTATGGTGAAATGGAATTTTGGATGGCTTTGATTAAGGTAGTGGCCATTCTTAGCATGATTATCCTAGGGGCTTATTTGATATTTTCCAATCCTGCAGGTTTTCCCGACAATATGAGCAATCTTTGGGCTCATGGGGGCTATATGCCTAACGGAGTCTGGGGCTTGATGATGGCCTGCGTAGTCGTTATGTTTTCCTTTGGTGGTATTGAGCTTTTGGGTATTACAGCTGGAGAGGCAGAGGATCCGGATAAATCCATTCCCCAGGCTATCAATCAGGTTATTTGGCGTATTCTGATTTTCTATGTAGGCACAATGTTTATTCTTATGTGTCTGTGGCCTTGGAATCAGGTTGGCATGGAGGCTAGTCCCTTTGTGCAGATTTTTGATAATGTAGGTATTCCAGCAGCAGCTCATATTCTCAATCTTGTGGTGCTGTCTGCAGCCATTTCCGTGTATAATTCTGCTATTTACAGCAATTCCCGGATGCTTTATGGACTGTCTGACAAGGGAGATGCACCAGCTATTCTCCACAGGCTTTCCCATCGGGGAGTACCGGTTACTGGCACTCTGATTTCCTCTGGTATTACCTTTATTATTGTTATTATGAATTACCTATTTCCTAGTCAGGTATTTATGTATCTTTTTGCTGTGGTAATTATCTCTGCGGTTATTAACTGGGTGTCCATTACTGTTACCCATATGAAATTCCGTCAGCATTGCATCAAAACAGGTCATCCTGTGCCTCATTTTCATTCCTGGCTCTATCCTTGGATGAATTATTTCTGCCTGGCCTTTTTGGCAGGAGTAATCTTTATGATGACACAAATTCCAGATATGCAGATGGCTGTCTGGGCTTTGCCAGTATGGCTGTTGGTGCTGTATGCTGGCTATCGGTTTAAAAAGAGTTAAGAATGTATGCATAAAGCTTAAAATAATGCTATAACGAGGTGTCCGATGTCCCCCACCTCTATAGGTGGCGGGAGGTTGTGCTAATGACAGGGTGGGGCTAATATCTCCACCCTCGTCGAAACCCCATTGAAAGAAAATGAAAAATCATTTT
>DAVZJH010000116.1:0-4704 GCA_052272885.1 Anaerovibrio sp.
ATAACATATTAATTTTTCACATATATATTATAGCAAAATTTTTTCCCTGATAAAAGTTAAAAAATAGCGGATAGACCGAAGCCTGTCCGCTATCTATAAATCGTATTAAATCTTTTTGGCAGGGAACCTGTTCTTCAAAACAACCCACAATGGGCTGGCTACAAAGATGGAAGAATAAGAACCACTGAAGAAGCCTATCAGCAAAGCAAAGGAGAAATCCTTGGTGGTATCCCCCCCGAAGAAGTACAAAGCAAAGGTTGTAAACAACACGGTAAATACTGTGTACAAAGAACGGGTAAGAGTCTGATAGATACTTCTATTAGCCAGCTCGTTCAAATCTCCGCCTCTCTTGAAATGAAGGCGCTGATTCTCTCGAATACGGTCAAAAATAACAATGGTATCGTTGATGGAATAACCGATAATGGTCAAAATAGCTGCCACAAAGCTGGAATCCACCTGCTTCTGCAGGAGGGAGAACACTGACAAAACAATCAGTACATCATGTATCAAGGTCAGAATTGCCGCTACACCAAAACGCCATTCAAAGCGATAGGATACGTAGAGAATAATCAAAATCCAGGAAATAACTGTGGCCATCAAGGCATCAGTTATCAACTCGCCGCCAATGGTGGCACCAACCTTTTCCTCACGAAGGACAGTGTAATCACCAATCTCATCCTTTAGACTGGCCATAACAGCCTTGCGGTCATTCTCCTCCAGATCCATAGTACGAATCATTACATCCTTGGATGCCTCTACATTGCTAACATCACCAGACAGCTGAATAGTAGCATTATCCAGATTGTATTCTCGCAATACATCGCGAACCTGAGGCAAGGTAACTTCCTGCTGAAACTCCATTTCAATAATGGTACCGCCTGTAAAATCAATACCAAAGTTAAAGCCCTTGGTAAACATACAGAAAATACCAAGAATAATAATCAGCAGGGAAATAGCAAACCAAAGCTTAGAACGCTTCAATATATCAAAGCGAATCTTGGGCAGATTCTGCTGTACCTTCATCTTAGCCAAGCTGCTTCACCTCTTTCTCTGACTGTGGCTTCTTGTTAATACCATATACCCACGGATTCTTGATTACATTGGCTGCAATCAGATTCTTAGTCATGAACTGAGTCAAGGTAATGGCGGTAAACATGGATATAATAACACCAAGGCCTAAGGTAATAGCAAAACCACGAATACTGCCTGTACCAAAGCAGAACAGCACTGCAGAAGCAATGATAGTGGTTATATTAGAGTCAAAAATAGTGGTAAAAGCGCGAGAGAAGCCTGCATCCATAGACAGACGCAAGGTCTTGCCGCTAAGGTACTCCTCCTTGAAATGTTCAAATATCAATACATTGGCATCTACCGCCATACCAATAGACAGGATAATACCTGCTACACCTGGCAAGGTCAAGGTAGCATCTAAAAGCTTCAATACAAATAACAGAATAACAACATAGGCCATCAAGCTAATATCAGCCACAACGCCAGAAAGACGATAGAACAGAGCCATAAACAGCACTACTGCACCAAGGCCGATGGTAAAGGCAAAGACGGATTTATCCTTGGAATCCTGACCAAGAGTAGGTCCTACAGTGCGAGTCTCAATAATATTAACTTTAACAGGCAGAGAACCACTTCTCAGAAGAATAGCCAGATTGTGAGCCTCCTCCAAGGTCTTATTACCAGTAATAACAGCCTTGCCGCCAGTAATAGCCTCATTAACACGAGGAGCAGTCAGCACCTCGCCATCCAACAGAATAGCAATGGTACGGCCTACATTCTGACTGGTAAGGGTAGCAAACTTCTCTGCCCCCTCTGGGCTGAATTCCAAGCCTACCACATTCTGTCCCTGCTGGTCAGTCTGCTCTCTGGCATCCTTCAAATCAGTACCGGTAAGAACGGTTTCTCCTTCCTCGGTTTTGAACTCCAGCATAGCTGTCTTACCAATAACCTGGATAGCCTTATCCGGGTCCTTGATACCAGGCAGCTCAATGATAATCCGACGTTCACCCTGACGCTGTACAATAGGCTCCGCCAAGCCCAGCTCGTTAACACGCTTTTCCATAATGCGTACCACGCGCTCCATAGCATCCTCATTAACTGTGGCCTCTGGCGTATCCTCTGCCTCCAGCACCACATGAGTACCACCCTGCAAGTCCAACCCCTGACGGATGGACAATGCCAGAGGGCTGACAAAGGCGAAGAATACAGCAACAATAATCACAACTGCTGCTAGAAGCTTCAGCAAACTGTCTTTCCTCAACTACCTCAAATCCTCTCTTGTATAAATTTTGTTTTCGGTAAATATATAATCTACCTGCTGATCATGCTCCTCTACAGGCAGGCTGCCAAAAATCTGACATTCATAAGCCAGAGCCACCTTGCTCACAGAGGTATACTGCAAAAAGCGATCGTAAAAACCGCCTCCCATGCCGATACGATGACCAGCTGTATCAAATGCCGTTCCCGGCACAATCACCAAATCAATAGCATCTCCCGACAGAAAACGCTTATCAGACTCTGGAACCGTGGGAATATCATATATTCCAGGCACCAGAGCTTCTATTTTAGCCAAAACCGCTGCCTCCATCATGCCTTTAGCAGCATCTGTAATATAAGGCACAGTCAGCAGCTTTTTATCCTCCATAGCTTTTTGGAGAATTTCCAGAGTATGAACCTCATCCTCCGAGGCTACATAGCAGAAAATAACCTTTGCCTGCTGAAACAGCTGACTGTGGCACAGTCTATCTGCTATTAATTTACTCTTTAACTGGCGGTCACTGGCTGTTAAGCCTCGTCTGCCAGCCAAGCCCTGACGACGCATAGCTTTTTTATCCATAACATTTACCCATTAGCCAATAGGCTTTTTTGCATTGTAATTATATTGATCCAAAAATTCCCGGCGGAACTGGCCAAATCTATCCTCAATAATAGACTGACGCATAGCTCTGGTAAATCTCTGGAGGAAGCGAAGATTATGAATGGACAACAACCTCAGGCCAAAAATCTCATTAGCTCGCACCAAATGTCTAATATATGCCCTACTGTAATTACGGCAGGCATAACAATCACAATCTTCTTCAATAGGACGGAAATCGTGAGTGTATTCGCTGTTCTTCATTACCATACGGCCCTGCCAGGTCATAGCTGTACCATTACGGGCTACTCGTGTAGGGAATACACAGTCAAACATATCAATACCATGCATAACTCCCTCCACCAGACAATCTGGAGTTCCTACACCCATCAGATAGCGTGGCTTATTAGCTGGCAACTGTTCCACAGTGTGATCCAGCATTTCATACATAAGCTCCTTTGGCTCTCCTACGCTAAGACCGCCTATGGCATAACCTGGGAAGTCTAGCTCTATCAGTTCCTGAGCACTCTGAGTTCTCAGTTCCTTGAACATACCACCCTGAACTATGCCAAACAGTCCCTGATGCGGACTGGTCATATATTCCTTACAGCGCTTGGCCCAGCGAGTAGTCCGTTCAGTAGAAGCCTTGGTATAGGCAAAATCCGCAGGATAAGGAATACATTCATCAAAGGCCATGACAATATCAGAGCCTAAATCCATCTGTACCTGCATGGATACCTCTGGTGAAAGGAATTTCTTGGAACCATCAATATGGGATCTAAAGGTTACACCTTCTTCGGTAATTTTCCGCAAATCTCCCAGACTGAACACCTGAAAACCACCGCTGTCAGTCAGAATAGCTCCATCCCAGTTCATAAACTTATGGAGACCGCCAGCCTCCTTGACCAATGCGGAGCCTGGTCTAAGGAAAAGATGGTAGGTATTGCTGAGGATAATGCCACCCCCCAGTTCCTTTACCTCTTCCGGAGATACGCCCTTTACAGAGCCCTGAGTTCCTACTGGCATAAAAATAGGTGTAGGAAAGCTCCCATGAGGTGTATGGATAATGCCGGCCCTGGCTCCGGTAGCAGGGTCCTGCTTAATTAATTCATAAGTAATCGCAGGCAAGTTAACGCCTCACTTTCATCTAAATTTTCATATACTTTAACTGTTCTATGATAACATAAAATCTCTTTTCTTTCAATGGCGAACCATGCCATACCGCAGAGCTGCTAATTTTACCTTTGCCGAATATTATCCTCCCCTAGCAATTTCTTTATTTTGTCCACTGCTTCCTGAGAACCATCCAGCCAATATTTTTTTTCATTCATGGTCAGCTTTTTTGTACCATAATAATAAATATAAACCACACAATTACCATGATGCTGCTGGAAGATTTCCTGCAAAGCCTGATAGATTTCCGGTTTTTCCTGCTCTGGTCGCAGAGCAATATAGTAATCCGGCATATATTCCTCCATAGGAATAATGCTATCGGCTACCAGCTGAATTCTGTCCCGCTCATCATCGCTAAAATCCACTCGGCCTATAATAACCACGGCTGTATCAGGCTCCGTATTGTGCATAGAGGCATAAAATACCTTGGGGAATACCACCACCCGAATGTTGTGGCTATAGTCCTCTAGCCGCAGGAAGCACATCATATCTCCCTTTTTGGTAGTACGGCGGACACATTCCCGGATAGTACCTGCCAGCTTGATTTTCTTTTTATCCGGCACCTGGCCCTCCACCACCTGACTGATAGGTGTAAGACCAGATATTTTATCCCTATATTTATCCAGAGGATGACCAGTAATATAAAAGCCAGTTATTTCCTTTTC
>DAVZJH010000117.1:0-4673 GCA_052272885.1 Anaerovibrio sp.
TTTACCTCAAGAAATTAATATATACCTATACACATGATTCTTAAAATTTTCTTATTGCTTATACCAGCAGCCTATGCTATAATAATATTACAAACATATCTTCCTTATATTAATAAAAAGGGGGATTATATATTGATGAAAGCCTTGAGTATCTCTCCTTTTGAATTCAGCCGCTACCTTACCTTGCTTTAACATTGCTTATTCATAGAAAGTTGGGATTTATATGAAAGGTTCAGTTATTACATTAGAAAATATAACAGCTTTAGTGAAGCCTTTAACCAAGAAGTATCATGTTAAAGAGATATATTTATTTGGTTCTTATGCAAGAGGGGAAGCAGATGAAAATAGCGACCTAGACTTCTTAGTGTTTGGTGGAGAAGGATTCAAATTAACCAGTATATTAGCTTTAGGTGAGGAATTGCGAGAAGTTCTTAATAAAAAAGTTGATATATTCGAAATTCGTGAGGTTAACCAAGATAGCGATTTTTACAAAACTATTATGAAAGAAAAGGTATTAGTAGCGTGAAACATTCTGACCATCAGAGAGTTAATAAAATATATGAGTATGCTAATAAATTAAATCAGTATATATGTGAAAACAATATCACCCGCGAAGCCTTACTAAAGGATTTTTCCTTACAATGGCTTGTTACGACACCTTTATATAACATTGGTGAACACGCATATAATTTATCGCCAGAGTATAAAGCCGAACATGATGAGATTGCATGGTCTATGATTTCCGGATTACGTCATCGTTTGGTTCATGACTATGAAGGCACTAACTGGCAGATGATAGTGGAAGTGGTATTTGAAGATATACCCGCTTTATTAGTGCAGTTAGAAAAGTTGGTTAACAAGGAATAGGTTCTTTCCTACACAAATATACCCCCTGCTACAGCATTTCTACTGCTAGCAGGGGGTGTTGTATTTTTAATTAAATTTTATTTATGCTTCTACCTTGTCTACAGGTACTACATGGAGCTCCAAGTCTGGATTGTTATCGGTTATCCAGCCTAGGGCCCATTCGTTATTTACCAGCAATACTGGATTGTTGCGGCGGTCGTAGACGAACATACCGCGGTCAGCACCACGAAGGCCAGCAGGAGTTACCTCACGTCCGTCAGTGTAGGTCATCCATCTTGCTACCTCATATGGCTGCATATTCATCACAATATCTACACCATATTCGTTCTTTAGGCGATATTCCAGCACTTCAAACTGCAGTGTACCTACTGTACCTATAATATAGGATTCAGTACCAGCACCAGCCTGTTGGAACAGCTGGATAGCACCTTCCTGAGTCAGTTGCTCTACACCCTTGACAAACTGCTTTCGCTTCATGGTGTCCTTGGCCTGTACTCTAGCAAATTTCTCTGGCGGGAACACAGGGAAATCCTCGTAGTTAAACTTGTGGGATGGGTCACAAAGAGTATCTCCTATACCGAAGATACCTGGGTCAAACAAGCCCACAATATCCCCCGGATAAGCTTCATCCACAATCTGTCTGTCCTGAGCCAGGAACTGCTGTGGCTGAGCCAGCTTAATAGGTTTGCCACTGCGATTGTGATACACATTCATACCCCGCTCAAATTTGCCGGAGCAAATACGGATAAAGGCTAATCTATCACGATGAGCAGGGTTCATATTGGCCTGAATCTTGAATACAAAGGCGGAGAATTTTTCGTCATCTGGAGCAATTAGACCAGCGCTGGAATTTCTGCCTACTGGCTCTGGTGCCAGCTTGAGATACTCCTCGAGGAAATTCTGCACACCAAAGTTTGTCATGGCAGATCCAAAGAACATAGGGGTGAGCTCACCACGAGCCACCTTGTCCAAGTCAAATTCCTCGCCAGCTGTGTCCAGAAGATCTATATCATCTACCAGCGTCTGATGAGCCTCTGCTCCCAGCATGGCCGCAAATTCCTCATCCTCCAAGGAGCCTGTTACAGAGGCTCTGGCATTCTGACCATGAGAGGTATCATCATCAAAAAGCTCAATCTGCTTCTTCTGGCGGTTATAAACACCAAAATAATTGCCATCTGTACCAATAGGCCAGTTCATAGGATAGGAACGGATGCCCAGCACATTCTCCAGCTCATCCATTAAATCCAATGGAGCCTTACCATAGCGGTCCAATTTGTTAACAAAGGTAAAGATAGGAATCCCTCTCTGCTTGCAGACCTTAAACAGCTTCTTGGTCTGAGCCTCAACGCCCTTGGCCACATCAATAATCATGACAGCACTATCCACCGCCATCAAGGTTCTATAGGTATCCTCAGAAAAGTCCTGATGGCCTGGGGTGTCCAATATATTAATGCAATAGCCGTTATAGTTAAACTGCAATACAGATGAAGTGACGGAAATACCACGCTGCTTCTCAATCTCCATCCAGTCAGATACAGCATGATGCTGAGTCTTGCGGGATTTGATAGAGCCAGCCAGATGAATAGCACCACCGTACAGCAGAAGCTTCTCTGTCAATGTGGTTTTACCGGCATCCGGATGGGAAATAATCGCAAAGGTCCGCCGCTTCCGGATTTCTTCTTTTAAATCAGCCAAAATTTATTTTCCTCCTAAAAATAATCAGTATATTCTCACAAAGTCTATGTCTAGGCTATTATTTATCCAATCTGCACCTTGCCTACCAGCTCAGATACATGATTCAGGCCTCTCTGCTCCAGATAAGCATCAATATCTGCTGCCACCTGTACTACTGCATCTGGATGAACAAAATTCTCTGCCCCTACAGCTACAGCACTAGCACCAGCCAACAGGAACTCAATAGCATCCTGACCGCAGGTAATGCCCCCTAATCCCAAAATAGGAATATGTACAGCCTGAGCTGCCTGCCATACCATGCGAACAGCAATCGGCCGCAGAGCTGGGCCGGACATACCACCAGTAATATTTCCCAGCAACGGTTTCCAACTGCGGGTGTCAATTACCATACCTGTCAAGGTATTAATCAGAGCAATGGCATCTGCTCCCGCTTCCTCAACCGCCTTGGCCATAACAGTAATATCCGTTACATTAGGAGACAGCTTTACAATCACCGGCTTGGAGGTGTTTTTCTTTACGGCCTCAGTAACAGCAGCTGCTGCTTTGGGATCAGTGCCAAAAACAATGCCGCCCTCTTTTACGTTAGGGCAGGAAATATTTACCTCTACACCATCCACGCCGTCTACATCCAGCTTGGTGGCCATCATACCATAATCCTCCACTGTACCAGCAGAGAAATTGGCAATAAAAGCTGTCTCTGAGGCTTCCTTCCGCACCTGAGGCAAAATATCCGTCAGGAACCTGTCAATTCCAGGATTTTCCAGGCCGATGCAGTTCAGCATACCAGCTGGAGTTTCGGCAATCCTTACGCCCTTGTTGCCAGCTCGAGGTACAGGAGTCAAACCTTTACTGATAATAGCTCCCACCTGATTCAAATCCAAAAAGTCTTTGTATTCAATACCAAAGCCAAAGGTACCGGAGGCTCCCATTACTGGGGTTTTCATTTTGATACCAGCAAAATCCGTTGCCAGTCTATCCATATTCATCTTCATCTTGCAAATACCTCCTCGGCTGGGAACACAGGTCCATCATGGCAAATCTTCCATCTCTTGCCACTAATCATTCCCTCAAAGGTACAACCCAAGCAGACACCAATACCGCAGGCCATACGCTTTTCCAAGGAAACCTGGCATTCAATGCCCTGCTCCATAGCCAGCTTGGCCAATCCCTCCATCATAATGGTAGGGCCGCAGATTTTGATATGACGAATATCGTAACGACTGAGGATTTCCGGCATAGCATCAATGGCAAATCCCTTGATACCAGCGGAGCCATCATTGGTGGTTACGACGATTTCCTCTGTAAAATCCTTTAGATAATCCTGCCAGAAAAGTTCTCCCTCATTGCGAATGCCCAGCAGGAAAACAGGCTTGTAGGCAGGCTCCAGTTCAGCCAAACGACGAGCTGTATAAATCATAGGGGCTACACCTACACCACCGCCAATCAGCAGGGTGCGTCCCCCTGCCTCTAAGCCATCTGACTCAAAGCGGAAGCCACCGCCTAAAGGCCCCTCTACGCTAAGCTCCATAGTAGGCTCCAAGCTGGCCAGTTCCTGAGTCCCTTTGCCAGCCACACGATAAATCAGCAGAATACGGCCCTGTTCCTGATCCACATCAGCTATACCAAAAGGCCGCCGCAGAAAAGTACCGCCATTTTCATTTTTCACCATAACAAACTGCCCTGGCTCAGCCTCAGCAGCAATAGATGGCACCTGAATCACCATACATCTTACATCATCAGACAAAATGTCATTTGTCACAATGGAACCTGATTCCACCAACATTTAGCTACACCACCTGTTTCTATAGGATTACAAATTACATACCTTTTTATTATACTATATTTCGTTCTCTAATGGTTATTTATTTTTCTTCTGCTCCTGCAAAAGCCGTACCAAAGCAATTACTGCCACACCAATGCCGCAGATGCTGGCAGCTCCAGAGGCTTCCTCTGGGCCAAATTCGCTAACCAGCCACATAAGTAGAACCAATCCAACCAACATTTTAGAATTAAGCTTCATTTACTTTACCTCTTAACAAAATTTTATCAGAAAACGCCGTAAAACCCCTGTCTTTAGACATGGGGATATAAGGCGTGTCCACCTAATTTGC
>DAVZJH010000118.1:0-4627 GCA_052272885.1 Anaerovibrio sp.
ATTCAGAAAGGATTTATCACAAAAGCTTGGAGGAATATATTATTGCGCCGGTAATCCCGGAGGCCTTTGTTATTGGTAAGGTGTTGGCTGCAGTGCTGCGAGGTTTGATTTCCTCCGCTATTATTTTGCTTTTGGCAGAATTATTTGGAGCCCAATTACAGCTGTCTTTGCTGTTTTTGTTGGTTTTGGTGCTGAATTGCATTATATTTTCAGAGATTGGTTTTTTTGCGGCCATGACCATTAGTACCTATGAGGAAATGGGCCAAGTGAATACCTATATTTTGCTGCCTATGTCCTTTTTGTGTGGCACATTTTTCTCAGTGCATACTCTGCCGGATTTGGTGCGCTATGCCATTCAGATGCTGCCGTTGACCCATACCAGCTATTTGCTACGGGGGATTGCCCTGTCTCAGCCAGTGGCCTTGACATCAGTGTTAGTATTAATACTATATGCATTGCTGTTTTTTGGTATGGCTCGCTGGGCTTATCTTAGATTGACCAAATAAAGAGGATTATATATGTTAAAAAAGCTTTTTCATCATGCCAGCTCCCAAAAGGATTGCGCTAGATTGTGTTGTACAAAAATAGAGAATTTTGGTGTCAAGGCAGGCAGATTGGTGATTTTTGAGGATGTAAATATACATGTTCACTGTGGCCAGCTAACTGCCATCATCGGCCCTAATGGAGCAGGCAAAAGTACCCTGCTGAAGGCTATACTGGGAGAAATTCCCCACACGGGCAGATTGAAATATACAGATGCTAAGGGAAAGCATACAGGGAACCCAGCTATAGGCTATGTGCCTCAGTATTTGAAATTTGATGTTAGCGCTCCTATTACGGTACAGGATTTGTTTGCGGCCTGTCTGAGTCAAAGGCCTGTGTGGCTGCTGCCGGTAAATAATAGGCAGGAAATCATCAGATGCCTGAATCGTGTTAGGGCGGGCGAGCTAATAGACCGCCGTTTAGGCGCCTTGTCTGGCGGTGAACTGCAACGGGTATTGGTGGCCCTGGCCTTGAATCCTATGCCGGATTTACTGTTGTTGGATGAACCTGTGTCTGGCGTGGATCAAAATGGTTTGGAAATTTTCTATGAAATTTTGGAGGATTTGCAAAATAATGAGGATATGGCCATTATTCTTGTGTCCCATGATTTGAATATGGTGGCTCGCCATGCAGACCAGGTTGTTTTGATGGACAAGGGTGTGGTATGCAGCGGTACATCTAGAGAGGTATTTCAGGACGCCAAAACCCGCAAGATTTTTGGCATGCTGGCTGGGGGAGGCAGGGAAAAGGGAACAGGCTTCCAATGGCGTCCTCATCAGAAAAAGGACAAATGTGAATGCAACTGTGGTAACAATGAGGATAATATAGTCAATCAGGCTGTAGAGCAGGAAAATATAGGGCAGGAGGATAAGTAATGGATATAATATACGATTTATTGTCAATGCTGCCCTTTGATTGGTTAAGCTATGGTTTTATGAAAAATGCCTTGCTGGCGGTGCTGCTGATAACCCCATTATTTGGCCTGCTAAGTACAATGGTGGTGTCCAATCGCATGGCTTTTTTCTCTGATTCTTTGGGGCATGGTGCCTTTACAGGCTTGGCCTTAGGAGCGATTCTGGGGATTTTTTCACCTACTGTGTCCTTGATTTTGTTTTCCGTGGTTTTTGCCCTGCTGATTACTTGGATAAAAAATAAGAGCACCGCTTCCACAGATACGATTATTGGAGTTTTTTCTTCTGTAGGCATTGCAGCTGGTTTGATGATGATGTCCTATGGCGGTGGCTTCAACAAATATTCCAGCTATCTTATTGGCGATATTCTGAGTATTACTCAGGAGGAAATTCAGTCCTTGGCTTTGGTGCTGATGATTGTTCTTTTGGCCTGGGGATGGATATTCAACCGCTTATTGATACTTAGTGTTAATAGTTCCTTTGCCAGAAGTCGTGGCATTTCTGTTATGCTGGTGGAGGGTGTATTTGCGGCAATGGTGGCTATAGTAGTAGCCATTAGTATTCAATGGGTTGGGCTGTTGATTATTAATTCTCTGCTGGTACTGCCTGGAGCTGCAGCGAGAAATGTAGCTCAGAGCGTGAAGCAATATCATCTGTTTTCTGTAGCCTTTGCTATGGTGGCTGGTATAAGCGGTCTGGTGCTGGCTTATTATTTCAATATGGCTGCCGGTGCCACCATTGTGGTGATTGCAGCAGGTATCTTCTTTATCACCCTGCTGTTAAAGGGAAAAATGGCCAAATAGGCTACTGGTATAACTAATTCTTGCCATAAAGGAGAAATTGTGTTATACTGTTTGAGTCGCTGATGAAAGGGATGTATCCTTGCGTGGCGATGATTCAAAATGTGCGCTCGTAGTCCAGTGGATAGGACGTTAGCCTCCGGAGCTGAAAGCGTGGGTTCGACTCCCGCCGAGCGCACCAGATGACGTCGACTTTTCAGTAGGTCTTAGCTGGAAGTTAAGTAAAAGGGTATCTGATAGCAATTTGTTATCGGATACCCTTTTTGTTATGTTTTTTTCTAGGTGGATTTTCTCATTTTTTTATTATATTGTGAATTGTATTAGAAAAAACTCATAAAAAGTGGCACAAAGTGGGGGGATGTGGTAAGATACGTAGGTAGGGTGGTGAAGTAATATGCTGATGGGCGAATATATGCATACAATTGATGCCAAGGGCAGAGTAATTCTGCCAGCAGATTTTCGCTCAGAATTAGGCGAAAGCTTCATTATTACTAAGGGGTTGGATAGCTGTCTTTTTATCTATACCATGACTGAATGGGAAAATCTTTCCACCAAATTAAAGCAGCTGCCTTTAGCCAAGGCGGAGGCTAGAGCCTTTGTAAGATTCTTCTTCTCAGGGGCTAGACAGTTAGAGTGTGATAAACAAGGCAGATTTTTGGTGCCAGCAACCCTGCGGGCTCATGCCAAGCTGCAAAAGGATGTGGTGTTAATAGGCATATCCAGCCGAATTGAGCTGTGGAGCCGAGAGGAATGGAATCGGTACAATGAGGAAATTAATCCTTCTGTATCCTCCATTGCTGAGAATCTGGTAGATTTGGGAATATAACAAGGAGTGTGTCCATGAATTTTCATCATATTAGTGTAATGCCTCAGGAGACTGTTTCTGGCTTGGTAACTAATCGGGATGGTATCTATGTGGATTGTACTCTGGGCGGGGCTGGCCATTCCCATCTAATTGCCGATATGCTAAGCGAAAAGGGACGACTTATTGGTATTGATCAGGATGAGTCAGCTATTGCAGCAGCAACAGAGCGGCTGCAGGATTGTCACTGTCAGGTATCAATTGTCCAGAATAATTTCCGCAATCTGGAGCAGGTTTTGCAGGAGCAGTCTGCTCAGCAGGTTGATGGTGTGTTATTTGATTTGGGCGTTTCCTCTCACCAGCTGGATACAGCTGAGAGAGGCTTTTCCTATATGCAGGATGCGCCTTTGGATATGCGTATGGACCAGCAGGCAAGGCTAAGTGCCTATGATGTGGTAAATAGCTATGACGAGGCTGAATTGAACCGTATTTTTAAGGAATATGGTGAGGAGCGTTGGTCCAAGCGGATTGCTCAGTTTATAGTGGAGGCAAGAAAAAATGCTCCTGTGGAAACCACAGGGGAACTGGTGGATATCATCAAAAGGGCTGTGCCGGCAGCGGTGCGTAATGCCAAGGGTGGCCATCCTGCCAAGCGAATTTTTCAGGCCATTCGCATTGAGGTAAATGACGAGCTAGGGATTCTGGAAAATGCCTTTCGTACAGCTTTGGCTCATTTGAAGCCAGGAGGCCGTATTGCCATTATCACTTTCCATTCTTTGGAGGATAGGATTGCCAAGAATGTTTTGCGGGAAATGGCAAAGGGATGTATCTGTCCGCCGGAGCTGCCTATATGTACCTGTGGACACAAGCCGGAGATAAAGCTATTGGTAAAGGGGACTGCTGCTTCCAAGGAGGAGCTGGAGCACAATTCTCGTTCCAAGAGCGCCAAGCTTCGCATAGCTGAAAAGCTATAAATTTATTGTATATTGATTTATTTTTTGGTATGGATTAGGGATAAAGGGTTGTGATTGAACCTTGAACATGATGAAGGAAAGGGGGTTGTCCTGTGCTGGCACATAAGTTGGCTGAGGAGGAGTATTATGTGCCTCCGCAGCAAAGAGCAACCCATGAGAATTATTTAAAACGCCAAAATGAGCGCCGCAGAATGTTACAGCGCAGCAACCTCCGTGGTAAAGCGGTAATATTGCTTTTGCTTATTACGGCTGTGGCAGGTATAATTACCTTTGAAGCCAGTGTAATTGCCTCCAAGGGAATTGAGATAGTGAATATTCGTACAGAGGCGGCAAAGCTGGAGCTGGAGAATTCCCAGCTAAAAATCAGCAATGCCCAGATGAAAAGTCCTCAGCGTATAAAGACTATCGCTCAACAGCGTTTAGGTATGACGGTGGCAGACCAGGTATATTTTGCTGAAGGCAAATAAATTTATATGGACTCATTATGAGCCGGATGATATATGCAGCTGCATATATTGCCCGGCTTTTTATTTGTTCCTGCCGGAATTTTTGTCTACGGGCAAAAAAAATTACACAGGCTAATAAAATAGTGTATAA
>DAVZJH010000119.1:0-4355 GCA_052272885.1 Anaerovibrio sp.
TGCTAATGATTTTTCTTGCTGTTCGATTGTATGTTTTCTGTAAATATGATAGAATGTACATACAGACATAATACCGTGGGACACACGGAAATCTACGCTTGGGGAGAGCATGTAAGACATATAGACCACGGTCTATATGCAGTGCTCAGGGAACCAAGAATCCCCTGCCTTTAGACATGGGGAGTGTCAAAACCAGTGTACTTGTAATATAGCAGGTATGCTGGTTTTTTGTTGCTTTTTTAGGTGAAAAAATGTAACTTTCATAGCGGAGGGCTGTGATGTTGTATGGGGCAGGAATTTCACAAGACATTTGATTCGAATTTTGAAAAAATTCGCTCTAATGTCTTGTGGGGGGGGGCATTTGTGATAGTATACTAGACAGTGTGGATAAGTTGAATAACTTTGTCTTAAATGAACACATTGGAGCGAAGATTTTGGGAGATATGGGATTAAGTGAATTGGAAAATGAAAAGCAGGACTACATAAAACGAGGTTTGGATTTGATTATATGCTTGTCAATGCTTCCATTAGTGTTGCTGATAATGGCATTGGTTGCTATATGTATCAAGGTGGAGAGTCCAGGTAAGGTATTTTTCAATGACTATCGTATAGGCAAGTCAGGCAGAACATTTTTGTGTTACAAATTTCGTTCTATGTATATAGATTCGGATAGAATTTTGCAGGAATATCTAGAACAAGATGATGAAGCAAGGCAAGAATGGGAAGAATTCCAGAAATTGCGGGGATATGATCCTAGGGTAACAGCTGTGGGAAGATTCATTCGCAAAACCAGTTTGGATGAACTGCCACAGGTTATTAATGTGTTACTTGGTGATATGAGTCTTGTTGGACCTAGGCCATATCTTCCTAGAGAAAAGAATATGATAGGTGATTATCTGGACATCATTTGTCAGGTACAGCCGGGAATTACAGGTATCTGGCAGGTAAGTGGCAGAAGCGATGTAAATTTTGCGGGCAGATTGGAGCTTGACGAATGGTATGTAAATAATCACTCAATTTGGGTTGATATAAAATGCTTGCTGAAAACGGCGCAAATTGTGCTTTTCAGCAAGGGAGCGTATTGAGGGAGAGTTTATGAAAAAAATAACAACATTGGCAGCAGGAATATTGCTGGGGATGAATATAGCTTTGACAGGAGAAAATATCTCAGTTGTTCAAGCAGAGGAAGCACCTAGCATGACCGCTGTTGAAAGTAAGGATAATACAATTTTCAAGGTAGCTCAGCTACGGCCAGATTATATTATGGGAGAATACAGACTAGCCAAATATGATGTTATCAGTATTATGGCTTTGGGGCTTACTGAGGATATTGGTGAGAATGATATTACTGTCGGCGTGGATGGTATGGCAGCATTGCCTTATGTAGGCAATGTGAAGCTGGCAGGTCTTACCATAGATGAGGCCAGAGCCGTGGTGATGGCAGAATTAGGTCAGTATTATAAATTGTCAGAGCTGAGTGTTAGCATCAAGAGTTATGGAGCCCGTAAGATTTATGTTATGGGTAATGTCAATAACCCAGGTATTAAGGCAATGAATGTGGACAATATGAATGTCTATGCGGCGGTTTCCAGTGCCGGCGGTGTGGATAAGCGAGGCCGTTCCAAGCATATTCAGCTCATACGACAGCAGGATGGAGTTCTCTATTATCGGGAAATCAATATAGATGCTTTTGTCAAAAAGCATGATCTAAGTCAGAATATCCAGCTGGAGGATGGAGATATTGTCTATGTACCAGATTCCGGCAAGGTGGTATTCAGTGAAGATGTTGCACCATATATTAATATTTATGCTACATATCGCGCCTTGACCAAGAATTAAGATATTGAATAGGTCGAGTAAAGTTAAACTGCAAAGGGAGAGAACATGGAAAGAGAAGAAGAGAGTATAGATTTAGGCAAGCTGTTTGCCATTATTATGGATAGGAAAAAACTCTTTGGAGGCATCGTGGCAGGTTTTACCCTGCTGGCACTGGTGATTTCGCTATTACTGCCCAAGGAATACACCTCACAGGTAACAGTGCAATCTTCCTCTAGTGGAATTGATATAGGTGGAGCAGCTGCAGCCATGGCGGCCTTGACGGGAAATAGCGGTCTGACTGGTGGCAAGGCTACTACCTATATTGAGATGATGAAAACCAGAGTTGTCTTGGATCCGATTATTGAGCAGGTTTTTGATGACAAGGAGCCTGAGGATAGACCGGATGCAGAAACATTTGCCAAGAAAAATCTAAATATTGCCAATACCAAAGGCACTCAGTTAATCAGTGTGGAAGCCAAGGGACGAACTCCTGAGGAAGCAAAATACATTGCTGATAATGTGGTAAATAATTTCTTGGGGCTGATGACTACACTTAACAAGGAAAATAAATCATTGGTAGTGTCTTTTTTGGATGAGCGCATTGACGTAGCGAAAAAGGAAGCAGATGAATCTGCTCAGGCTTTGGAAACCTTTAGCAAGGAGCATAAAATCTATGGTCCTGAGGAGCAAGTCAAGTCACAGCTAGAAAAATCCGCGGCCTATGACAAGACTCTTGGGGAATTGCAGGTAAAGCGTATGGCAAGTCAGGCCAGCTTCCGCAGTGCCAGCACTCAGTTGGGAGAGCAGAACAGCGATGCTATTCGCTACAGCATGACAGATAATGCCGGTGTACAGAAAGTGCGCAATCTTATTATTGATAAAGAAGCAGAATTAGCCAAGCTGCGGACTGTTTATACAGAAAAGCATCCAAGTGTGGTGCAGGCTAAAACAGAGCTAGAAGCTCTCAATGGCAAGCTACAAAGCGAAGTACGCAGTGCAGTTTATTCCAAGGGAACAGCTATCAGTGATACCCAGGCAGAATTGCAATTGGCTAGATATCAGGCTGCAACCTCTATGGCTGTAGCAGAAGCCTCAGAGGCAAAGGTGAAGGATTTGCAGGCCAAGTCAGATGATGAAATGTCTGGCATGGCTGATGATATTCTGGAGTACAACAAACTCTACCGTGAGGCACAAATCAAAGAAACTGTTTATGAAAATCTCACCAAGCAGATAGAGCAGGCCAAAATCCAACAGACTATGGAGAGTATGGATATACAGATTGTAGATCCAGCTAATCTGCCAGACGAAAAAAAGCCAACCGGCCCTAAGAAGAAGTTAATCACCCTAGCCGGCATGGTGGTGGGTATATTTGTGTCCTTGGGATATAGTTTGCTTATTTATAGAAGAATATATTAAAAATAAGGAAAGATTTGTGGTATGGAGAAAAAAGAACCAATCCGTGTATTGCAGATAGTGGGCATTTCTTGCAATGGCGGCGTAGAAGCAGTGGTGCTTAACTACTATCGCCATATGGATAAAAGCAAGGTACAGTTTGACTTTGTGGTGCATAAAAATCCAGCAGAAAATCTCGTGGCTGAAGTAAAAAAAGGTGGCGGACGACTATATGAGGTAACGCCTTACAACAAAAATATTTTTGCTTTTACCCATGAAATATATCGGATTATAAAGGATGGTAATTATGATATTGTCCACTCAAATATGAATTCCATGAGTGGATTTCCATTATTTGCGGCATGGCTGGCTGGAGCAAAGATTAGGATTCTTCATAATCATACTACTGATGCTAAAACCGAGGGATTTCGTACCGTGCTGAAGCGAGTATTGCGACCCTTTGCCAAGAGGTTTGCCAATAGGTATTGGGCATGCAGTAATTTAGCTGGAGAGTGGATGTATGGAAAAAAAGCTGTTAAAAGCGGAAAAATAACAATTATACCCAATGCCATTGATTTAGAAAAATTTGCTTTTAATCCAGACAAACGGAAATTGCTGAGGGAAAAACTAGGATTAGAGAAGAAATTTGTCTTAGGCCATATTGGCCGCTTCGTCTACCCCAAAAATCATTTGTTTCTTATTGATGTATTTGAAGAGGTGGTCAGAGTAAAACCAGAAGCTAGACTGATGCTTATTGGTGATGGCGAGCTTAGAAAAACTATTGAAGAAAAGGTAGTAAAACTAGGTTTGCAGGATAAAGTGTTATTTTTAGGTAATCGCAATGATGTAGCAGATTTGTATAATGCAATGGACATATTTTTATTACCATCTCATTATGAAGGCTTGCCCGTAGTCGGTGTAGAAGCGCAGGCAAATGGGTTGAAGTGCATAATGTCAGATCAGGTAACTGAAGAAAGTAAATTATTAGAGGAAACAATGTTAATTCCTTTGAAATTGGAATTGTGGAAAAAAGTAATTTGTACTATAGATTATATTTCTAATCGAGAGACAATACCGGTTAAAGTGATAAATGATGAAAATTATGATATTAAAAAATCGTGTTTAAATTTATGTAAAAATTATTG
>DAVZJH010000120.1:0-4328 GCA_052272885.1 Anaerovibrio sp.
GTTAAGCACCCGTAAGGCTCTGGATTTATTCGACTAAATTCAGTGGGAGTCTAAAACTCCCACTGAATAAGTCTCATTTTACAAGGAGAGGATAATTATGAAAATTTTGCGTACAGTTGCCCAGATTACAGAGTTTGCCAAGGCTGCCCAGCAGGCAGGCAAGGTTATTGGCCTGGTGCCTACTATGGGTGCCCTCCATGAAGGTCATCTTACTCTGATGCGTACCGCCAAGGCTAAATGTGATGTGGTGATTGCCTCTGTATTTGTAAACCCTGTACAGTTTGGCCCTAATGAGGACTATGATGCATACCCTCGCCGTTTTGAAGAGGATTGCTGCAAGCTGGAGTCTGTAGGTGTGGATGCTGTATTCCATCCAGAGCCTGCGGAAATGTATCCAGAGGGCTATGGTACCTATGTTAATGTAGAATCTGCCTTTACTGGCAAGCTTTGCGGTGGTCAGCGTCCTGGTCATTTCCGTGGTGTAGCTACTGTAGTTACCAAGCTGATGAATTTGAGCCGGGCTCAGGAGGCATTTTTCGGTCAGAAGGATGCTCAGCAGGTACTGGTTATCAAACGCTTTGTGAAGGATTTGAACATTCAGGTGAATGTAAATATGGTACCTATTGTTCGTGAGGAATCCGGCTTGGCTAGAAGCTCCCGCAATGCTTATTTGTCCCCAGAGGAAAAGCAGGCAGCCCTGGTGTTGTCCAGAAGCTTGAAGAAAGCTGAGGAGGCCTACAAGGCTGGGGAAGCATCTGTAGAGGCCTTGAAGAATATTGTTCGCAATGAAATTGCTACAGAGCCTATGGCTGTAATTGATTATGTAGAGCTCTATAGCTTTGATGAATTAAAGGAAATTTCTCAGGTTAAGGGTGAAAGCCTGCTGGCTATTGCTGTTAAAATCGGCAAAACCCGCCTGATTGACAATATTATTATCGGTTGCTAAAGGCTGTCCATCTTTGTTCAGCTGTCCTGTATTCAGAAAGGAAAAAACAATGATACTGAATCTGCTAAAGTCCAAAATTCACTGCGCCACTGTTACGGAAGCCAACTTGAAGTACATGGGCAGCATTACTATTGATGAAGCCCTGATGGAGGCTGCCCACATCCTGCCTAATGAGCGAGTACAGGTAGTGAACAATAACAATGGTGCCCGTCTGGAAACCTATGTTATTCCAGGCCCTCGTAATTCCGGCGTTATCTGCCTCAACGGCTCTGCTGCCCGCATGGTACAGCCAGAGGATATAGTTATCATCATGGCTTATGCTTTCTTTGATGAGAAAGAAGCTGCTGCCTACAAGCCAACTGTAGTTATGGTGGATGAAAAGAATGCCGTGAAGGAGATTCGTTCCATTGAATATCATGGTCAGGTGGATTAAAAACAAATAAAGGAGAAGCTGTCTGCGAAATATATGTAGGCAGCTTTTTTAGTTAAATTCTCCAAAAACTAGGAAAAATGTCTTGATTTTACTTTGAAATGATTGTATGATAATAATCGTTATCCATAGGAAGAGAAAAGATAAGGAGGCTGGCTGTACATGGCATGGGATAATTTCATGATAAGAAATAAGTTTAAAATTGTAGCAGGTATATTTGTCCTAGCCATGGTTATTTATAGTCTGGTAATGCATGACATTTGGCAGGAAATACGGTCAGCAAAGCATAATCTGGCGGTATTAAATGCTCAAAATAGGGTCGTTTCCATGGAAAAGGATATTGAGGAAATCTATGGTGTAGCTTCTGCTTTGGAAGTCGTGCTGGCTGATGGAGATAATTGGCAGGTTTTGGATTTTGACAAAACCGCCCAAAGGCTGATAAAATATCATCCCTATATTGCTAGCTTGCAGCTGGCACCTCAGGGGAAGGTGACGAAAGTATATCCCTTCGATGGCAATCAGGCTGTCTTTCTGGATTTGCTTCAGGATGAAAAGCGGGGACCTATATCCAGATATGCCAAGGATACTGGCATATCTGTTATTCAAGGGCCTTTTGATTTAGTACAGGGAGGCAAGGGCATAGCACTGCGACATCCAGAGTATAAAACTGATGAGTCCGGCCAAAAGGTATTTTGGGGCTTTACCATAGTCATTATCAAGGTGCCAGAGATTTTTCGTGCTACAATAGAAAACTTTAACAGCTTTGATTATGCCTATACATTAGATTTCTTTTGTCCCATACATCAGGACTGGCAGCTGGTGTTTGATTCGGGACAGGAGATGGTAGACCCGGAGGTAGTGGAGTTTCAGGTTTTGGATACCCGTTGTAAGCTGGCTGTTATGCCAGTAGATGGTTGGTGTAACTATAGAGAGATACTGCCTCACGGAGTTTTTGGCTTCTTTTTGGTGTTGTTATTTACAGCCATGAGTTATATGGTTCTGCGTTTGGCAGAAGCTAAGAGGATGTTTTCTCAAATGTCCCTTATGGACGGCTTGACGGGACTGGGGAACAAGCGAAGCTTTGATCATTGTCTGGAGCATCTAGTCCAGGAGGGCAGCAGCTTTGGTTTATGCTATATTGATGTAAATCATTTTAAGGCTGTCAATGATAAACTTGGCCATAATGTAGGGGATGCTCTCTTGAAGACGGTTGCCAAAAGAATACAGGAAAATACCGGCTATTCAGCCTTTAGAATCGGTGGGGATGAATTTGTGATTCTGGTAGATGAAGAGGTTGAGGAAGCTAGATATAAACAATTTAAGGAAAATATAGATCAGGCTTTTGCCCAGCGGGTACGGTGTTTGGACAAAAAACTGCATATTACTGTTAGCCTGGGCTTTGCCCGCTATCCAGAGGATGGTCAGGATGTGCAGCAGGTAATTGCTTTTGCAGACCAGCGTATGTATGCAGATAAGGAAATAAAGCACAAGCTGGCTATGGATAAAAAAGAATAAAAGAATCCCGGTACAATCTGTTCCTATATAAAGGTCAGCTTGTGCCGGGATTTTTGTATTATTCTAATTCTTCTACTATAGGTGTAGCATGGTTGTTAATACAATCAGCAGTAATGGTTACCTTGCGGTGCTT
Organism: Anaerovibrio sp.; assembly: GCA_052272885.1. Taxonomy (GTDB): domain Bacteria; phylum Bacillota; class Negativicutes; order Selenomonadales; family Selenomonadaceae; genus Anaerovibrio. Next base: position 3,025 of record DAVZJH010000120.1, read on the forward strand.
GTCGGATTTTGGAATATCAAACATGATATCCAGCATAACATCCTCAATAATTCCCTTGAGGGAACGGGCGCCGGTTTTCCGCTCAATAGCCTTCTGGGCTACGGCATGAAGGGCATCATCAGAGAATTCCAAATCCACATTATCCATTTCCATCAGCTTCTTGTACTGTCTTACTGGGGCATTGCGAGGCTCGGTGAGAATCCGCAGCAGGGCATCTTCGTCCAAATCCTCCAAGGTGCAGATAACAGGGAGACGGCCAATGATTTCTGGAATAATACCAAATTTCATCAAATCCTCTGGTCTGGTTTTGTGAATCAAATCATTATATTTTGGTTTTTCATTTTGGCCTTCAATTTTGGCGCCAAAGCCGATGCCGGTATCGGTGGATTTCAACCTCTTGGCAATGATTTTCTCAATGCCTACAAAGGCACCACCTACAATAAAGAGAATATTCTTGGTATTTACCTTGATGGTAGGTGCCTCTGGATGCTTGCGCTGGCCTCTGGCGGTAAATTCCACCTCGCTTCCCTCCAGCATTTTCAGCAGGGACTGCTGTACCCCCTCATGGCCTGGGTCGGCAGTAATGGTGTTGTTCTCGCCGGATTTGCGGGCGATTTTGTCGAACTCGTCCAGATAAATGATGCCATGTTCACAGCGGGTAATATTCTTGTCAGCGGCATAGTACAGATTGCGGACCGCTACCTCTACATCAGAGCCTACAAAGCCAGCCTCGGTAAGACTGGAGGAATCGGTTACGGCAAAGGGAATGTCCAGCATTTTGGCCAGATGGGATAACAGGGCGGTTTTACCACAACCAGAAGGGCCCAGGATAATCACATTGGATTTCTCAATTTCATCCAGCTCGTCTTCCTTGTGATTAAAGCCGTATTTCATCCGCTTGTAGTGATTGTAAACAGCTACAGATAGGATTTTCTTGGCCTGGTCCTGATTGATGATGTACTTGTCCAGATATTCCTTAATAAGGTGAGGCTTGATTCTGGACATTTCCTCATCAAGATTGCTCATGGTTTCAGCATCAGCTTCCTTGTTGACCTCTACCTGATGAGCCTCAATGGCCTTGTAAATATCTGTTACGCATCTAGCACACAGGGCAAAGCCACTGCGTGGGTCATATACTGGTAAATCATATTGGGAATGCACTACCACACGGCGCTTGCAAAAGCTGCACTGGATAGTAGGATCTTTTTCGCTCATAAAATTATACCTCTCAATAAACAAACATTTTTACTTTTTCAATATATACATTATGGTGTAAAGTGGATAAAATTTCAACATTTTTTTCT
>DAVZJH010000121.1:0-4159 GCA_052272885.1 Anaerovibrio sp.
CCCCATTGAAAGAAAATGAAAAATCATTTTCTTTGAATAATCCAGGGGTTATAACCTTATGGAATGAAAAGCCAAGAATCATAACTCTTGCTTTAAATACCTTTTTCATATATAATAATATGGGGTGTTTTTTATAGCTTTCTATTCTACTGCATAAGACACCCCATTATCATTTATAAGTCCAAAAATAAAGGAGGCATCACATTGTTTGATTCTACAACCCTAGCCATAACAATTTTTATTGTGGCTTACGCGCTGATTATTTCCGAGAAGGTACATCGTACTATAGTAGGTATTTTTGGTGCCATGCTGATGATTATGTTTGGCATCCTATCTCAGGAAACTGCCATTCATCACATTGACTTCAACACCTTGGGCCTGTTAATGGGTATGATGATTATCGTAAATATTACCGCAGAAACCGGCCTGTTTAACTTCCTGGCTATCTGGGCTGCCCAGAAGGTCAACGCCCAGCCTATGAAGCTGCTATTGGCTTTAGCAACTCTTACAGCTGTCTGCTCTGCCCTGCTAGATAATGTTACCACCGTACTGCTGACTGTACCTGTTACCTTTAGCATCACTTCCCAGTTGAAAGTAGATGTAAAGCCCTTCCTGATGGCTCAGATTCTAGCTTCCAACATTGGTGGTACTGCCACACTGGTAGGAGATCCACCAAATATTATGATTGGTTCTGCTGTTGGTCTTAGCTTTATGGACTTTATCCTGAACCTGGCTGCTCCAGCTGCTATTATCTTCGTCGTAACCACTTTTATTCTGGAATTTCTCTATGGCAAAGGCCTGCATACCACACCTGAGCTTCAGGCCAAGGTTATGAGTCTAAAGCCTGCTAAGCAGGTTACTGATCCTGCCCTGTTGAAGCGTTGTCTCTTTGTTCTGGCTCTAACCATGGGCTTGTTTGTAGCACACGGTGCTCTAGGGCTGGAATCTGCTACAGCAGCCATGTTTGGCGCAGGCCTTTTGTTACTGCTGACCTTCACTAGAGATGAGGAAAAGATTGCCAAGGTTCTGAGCAAAATAGAGTGGCTGGCCATCTTCTTCTTTGCAGGCCTATTCATACTGGTTGGTGCTCTGGTAGAAACTGGTGTTATCAAGATGCTGGCTGCTGAAGCTATGGCCATTACACAAGGCTCTGTAGAGTCCACCGCCATTCTGATTCTCTGGATGAGTGCTATTGCTTCTGCCTTTGTAGACAATATTCCATTTGTAGCAACCATGATTCCTTTGATTAAGGATATGGGTGCTATGGGTATTACCAATCTGGACCCACTGTGGTGGTCATTGGCTCTGGGCGCTTGTCTGGGTGGCAACGGTACCCTGATTGGTGCCAGTGCCAATGTAGTAGTAGCTTCTCTGGCAGCTCAGCATGGACAGCAGATTTCCTTCCTAGGCTTTATGAAGGTAGCTTTCCCATGCATGATTCTTTCCATTATCATGTCTACTGCTTACGTATATCTCAGATATCTTATGTAATTGCATAAAATCAATGCATCACCCTTGGCGGTTATGGCGGTTAGACTGCTATAGCCGCCTTTTTTGATTCTGCCAATATTTTTTAATTCAGCCAGGGAGGGAAATTTATGATTCGCCAAATGACCACCATAGGAATTGCTGGAGACAAGGGAAAAAAGCAGCAGCACGAAATCCCCCTCTTTCCCTGCAGCGTATATATCAGTGACTGGCAAAAAGGGGCTGTTGAGGGCTGTCACTGGCATTGGCATAAGGATTTGGAATTAATGTATGTGATTTCTGGTCAGGTAGTGGCACAATGCAATGGTCAAAGTACTGTTCTAGGACAGGGAAATGGAATTTTTTTCAATACAAAATCCCTTCATAGATATCAGATGCATGGCAAGGAACCATGTCATATCTGCTACATTATTTTTCAGCCAGATTTGATCAGTGGCGGTATCGGCACAATCTACCATCAAAAATACATTGCCCCCTTAATCAGCGACCAGACCTTTCCCTGCCAATTTCTCTATGAACAGCGAGAGGCAGACAAACAAATCCTACAAGAAATAAAGCTGGCCTGTCAGGCCGCCAAAACAGCCCAGCCAGGCTATGAATACGATATCCGCTATCATATTGGCAAAGCCCTGCTGCAGCTCCTATTGGAATATAAGCCCTTGGCCTACAAGGCTGCCAAAAAACCTCTTCGCATGGAAAGAATGCATACTATGCTGGATTTTCTTCACTGGCATTTCAACGAGGAAATCACCCTGCAGCAGATTGCAAATAGTGCCGGTGTAAGTGGCCGAGAGGCTCAGCGCTGCTTTAAGGACATCCTTGGTGTGTCACCTATGGAATACCTCCATAGCTACCGACTGCAGGTGGCAGAAGAACTGCTTATCAGCTCTACTGATTCAATTCTGGATGTAGGTATGAACTGTGGCTTTATGAATCCCAGCCATTTTATCAAATCCTTTAAAAACTATTGTGGCTGTACTCCTAGAGTATTCCGCCAACGCAATACGGAGTAGTCCCCATATCCCCTTTTATTACAATATAAAAAAACAATGGGCACAGAAGGTCAGGTCCTATTTCAACCTGCCAACTGTGCCCCTTTTTGAGCTTAACAATAATTATATTGTAGGACTAAGATGGCTGAGATTTACCTCCTCACCCTTCTTTTCCTTCTCTACTACCAGCTCCTGATACTCAAAGCACTCATGAGCAATATCTTTGTTCAGTACCAGCAAACACAGGAGATTTGGAATTGCCATCAGACCATTCATAGTATCAGAGAAGTTCCATACAAAATCCAGAGTCTGAGTTGCACCTACGAAAGCAATCAGGCTGAACAGGACACGATAGCCCATCAGCACGGAACGCTTGGTGACAAGATATTCCAAAGCCTTCTCACCATAATATTCCCAACCAAGAATGGTAGAAAAAGCAAAGAGAGCCAAAGCAATGGATACGATGTACTTGGCAGCCTCACCAAAAACAGTGGAAAAGGCCAAAATCGTCAGATTAGCACCGGAAACAGCCTTGCCAGTAGCAGGATCAATAGTACCCAACATACCAGAAGAAGCAATTACCAAACCAGTCAAAGCACAGATAATCATAGTATCAAAGAAGGTGCCAGTCATATTTACATAGCCCTGACGGGAAGCATGGTCAGTCTTGGCGGCAGCGGCTGCAATAGGAGCAGAGCCAAGACCTGCTTCATTAGAGAATACACCACGGGCTACGCCCCAACGCATAGCACTCAGCATGGAAGCAATAATGGAACCACCTACACCGCCGGCTACAGCATCTGGTGCAAAGGCCATGCGGAAAATTTCAGCAATGCCAGCTGGCAAAGCTGCTGCATTGGCTACAATAACAATCATGGAAACTACGAAATAGAAAGCAGCCATAGCTGGTACAACCACACTGGATACAGCGCCAATACTGCGAATACCTCTAACCAGTACAGCCAAACAGCACAGAGTAAGAATCACGCCGATAACAGTGGTATCCACTCCCAAAGCTGCATTAAAGGAAGAGGAAATAGAATTGGCCTGAGTCATATTGCCAATACCGAAAGAAGCACATACCGCAAAGAAAGCAAACAGTGCAGCCAATCCCCGGCCAATAACCTTGTTGCCAAAGCCATACTTCATGGCGTACATTGGGCCGCCAGCCATTTCACCAACACTATTGGTCTTGCGATACTTAACAGCCAGTACAGACTCGCCATATTTGGTAGAAAGACCAAAGGCAGCGGAAATCCACATCCATACCAAAGCACCAGGACCACCTAATACCATAGCAGTGGAAACACCTACGATATTACCAGTGCCAACAGTAGCGGACAAAGCAGTCATCAGAGACTGGAAAGGACTGATATCCCCTTGAGTATCTGACTTCTTGCTAAGAATCATCTTGACTGCATAGGGGAGATTCCTCCAAGGCAGGAACTTTAGCCTAATGGTAAGAAAAATCCCTGTACCTACCAAAAAGGCAAGCATAATCGGTCCCCAGACAAAATCATTTACTTCTGCCATTAGCTTTGTGAAATCCATAAAGCATACCTCCCGTATTTCCTAACATTTTATACATTCCATAGGAATAAATTGAAGAATATTATTTCAAAATCCGAATTCTGGCTAAAAAAAACCTCCGCCGCCTTATGCGACGGAGACCACTATGT
>DAVZJH010000122.1:0-4153 GCA_052272885.1 Anaerovibrio sp.
AATGCGTAAGGATACACTATAGAGCAGGGCATTAAGTCGGACAGAGCAAAAGTCGTTATGACCGCAGGCTGTATTTCGAAAAAATTTAACATCCAGAATTATATTTACATCCTTAGGTGGATAACCCACTCTACAAATCAGAATTTACCAAAAAGTGCCCACAAAAATGCAAAGACATTTTCATGAGCACTAATTTTTTATTTATTCTTTTCCAGCTTCATAATCGCCTGCACTGCAATAGCACATTCCAAGCGCTTTTTCTGAATTTCACAGCCAGTTTCATATGGCTGGCGAATATCTCCGTGGAACAAATCCGCATTGGCATGACAGCCACCGGAGCAGAAGAAACGAGCCCAGCAATCCCGGCATTTTTCCTTATTCAGCACATGGCTCTCACGGAAATACTGAGGCCAATGCTGATCAGTTACCCCCTCATCCAAGGAGCCCAGACGATATTTCTCCCGGCCTACAAACTGATGACATGGATACAAATCCCCATTCTCCGCTACAGCAAAATATTCATGGCCAGCTCCACAGCCAGAAAGTCTCTTCGCTACACATGGGCCATTGGACAAATCCATATTGAAATGGAAGAAGAAAAACCCCTTCCCCTTTCTCCAGCGCTCCAGATATGCCTCCACCAGCTTATCATATTCCTCTGATATGCGTGGCAAATCCTCATCAGTAAAGCCCAAAGGACTATCCTTCAGCACCACTGGCTCCATAGAAAGAATATCAAAGCCCTCGTCATTCATAGACAATACATCCTTGGTAAAATCCATATTATTCTTGGTATAGGTGCCACGGAGGTAGGTATATACCCCACGATAGTCATAATCTCCGCCCTTGCGGCTATCCAGACACTTGTGGAAATTAGCTACAGCCTTATCATAGCTGCCCTGTCCTCCCACACATGGACGCATGGCATCATGAACCTCCTTGCGGCCATCCAAAGACAACACCAGAGAAAATTCATTATCATTAAGCCATTTAATATTTTCATCATTAAGCAAAATACCATTAGTGGTCAAAGTCAGCTTAAACTTCTTGCCTGTTTCCTTTTCCCGCTGACGAACATATTCCGTAACCGCCTTAACGGTTTTCATATTCATCAGAGGCTCTCCCCCAAAGAAGTCCATTTCGCAATGCTTGCGAGGGCCGCTGGCCTCAATGAGAAAATCTACAGCCTTACGGCCGGTTTCCGGACTCATAATAGCCCTTTCCTGGCCATAGCTGCCCCCATCACCAAAGCAATATTTGCAACGGAGATTGCAGTCTTGAGCAATCATCAGGCACAGAGACTTTACCAGCCCCTTCTGCTTAAAGGTAGGAGGCACATCCAAATCAGGAGCATAAAGCTGCTGAATCTTCATGAGATAATGAAGCTCCTCCAAAGCCTCCTGCAAATCACCCTCAGCATATTTGCCTGCCAGCTCTGCCAATACCTCTCCATCATTTTCCCCATCGAAGTAGTCCATTATATCAAAAATCATTTTATCTACAACATGAACAGCCCCGCTATTAATATCCAGCAAAATATACATACCATTCTGGATAAATTTATGGATTTTCTGCTTCATTTCAACCTTCATATGATATCTATCTCTCCTATAAAATTCACAAAATATTTTCGGAAGTTAAGCGAAAAAAGGCTCCCTGCAAAAGGGAGCCTCATCTCTAAACCTTATTTCTTGCTCTCGCAAACCTGGTTGCCAACAGTGCAGGAAGTCTTGCAGGCGGACTGGCAGGATGCCTGACACTCGCCACAACCGCCAGAATTTCTGGTCAACTGCAAAGTAGGCTGATTAACAGTCTGAATGTGCTTCATAAAGGTAAACCTCCTTCAACATATAAAAATCTAATTCTTATTTTACATTTTTTGCCACTTATATGCAAGCCCCATAGCCTGAGTTGCTGGCATCAAGATAAAATTAACTGGCAAATTAGAGGCTCCAGGAGGAGAAAACTCAAAGCTTATCCTCATTTTACCGCTATATACACCCAAATCCTCCAGCTCGCTGGTATGGTAAATATAATCCCGATTTTCAGTAGCAGGAAAACGGCTGCCGGTATAATCATCCACCTTGCTATCCCCAAAGTAAAGCTTGGTGTCAGGTACATTAAGCAAGAATTTGCGATTCTGCATTTCATCCTTAACCGTCATGGCACCAGCATAAACTCCCCCAAGAGGACACAGCAAATACTGAATATCACTATCCCCCTTAACAGGAATATGCAGTTCATACATAATGCCATAATTGCCGTAGTTCTCCGTAACACTGCCATCAGTGGCATCAATACCCTTTCTGTAAATATCCCGCTGATTATCCGCCAAAGGAATAAATACAGCTCCATCCTGCAAAGGATCATACTCCTTAACAGCCCGCACAATGCGATTCATGCCCTGATAGGTCCCCCTGAGACGATGCTCATCCTTAGGAAGTACCTTGGCCCTAGACACAAAATCCAAAGGATTCTCCCCCGGATTGTACATAATCACAGAAAAACGCACCGGCATATCTGTGTGAAAATCATAAATGCCATTTACCAGCTGTCCTGGCTTAACAATGGTATTATTCGCCCCATTGTCCAACAGCTTTTTCCGCCCAGCAAAAACAAAAATATCCCTATTTTCCTGACTTTCCATAAACTGCTGCTGAGCAGTTTTGCCCACCCAGAGATAATTATCACTAGGCTGATTCAAGGCCTGACGGCTCACATGAACCACCGCTGTATATTTACCTTGATTTTCCATAACAACGGCAATCTTCTTATTCTGGCTGGTATTATTCAGATGATAATAGAAAATACGGCCACTACCATCCACCACATCAGAATAGAGAATACCATTTTCCTCTACATATTCAGGACTATCAGAAAACAGCAAGGTACCCCCATTATCAGAAACCTTTACCGGCCATCTCTTTAATGGCTGAGGGCTATTCTGCTGGCCCGGCTGCCAATTTACAGAATCCATAGGATGCCAGGATTCCGGCACTCGATTGCTATACTTAGGATGAATACCATCCACATCCATATTAACAGCCAAATCCACTATATCCTGTTTTTGCCCTGGCTGCAGCTCTCCCCTGCCCTGAGCAGGCATAATCTCCACAGTACCCTTATCCTGAACTGGCTGGATAGCCACAGTCTGATTGGTATGGTCCTGACCATGTACCCGGGCATAGGCCGGCGATATCAGACTGCAGCCAACACAGGCCAATACCAATGCTTTTTTCATCCAAAACTTCACTTTGCTTATCGCTCCCTTTTATTCTATCTTATGCTGACTCCATCCCAGCTGAGCAAAAATCCTGCCCTTTAACAATCTCCATTTAAACTCTGTCAATCCAAAGGTAGGATGAGGTATATTTATCCGCTGCAGCTGATAAGGATCTGTATCAAAGGTATTCAATCCAGCATCACCTGTTACCGCAGCCAGATACTCCTCCTCCTTCAGCATCTGCTCCAAATCCGTAGTATATTTGCCATTAGGATAGGACAGGGTATAAATGGTTTTCATGCCATTCCACTCCATCAACAGCTTGGACAGCTTTACTTCTTCTCTAGCCTCATCCAGGGACATACCTGTCAATGGCAGATGGTTAGCAGTGTGACTGCCAATTTCAATTCCCCGCTTTTCCATATCCTTTAACTGCTGCCAGGACAAGTAATTATCTTTGCCAATATCATTAGTCACCATAAAGATGGTGGCCTTCACCCCCCGCTCCTCCAGGATAGGTAAAAGCTCCTTATAATTGCTTTCGTACCCATCATCAAAGGTAAGGATAATTGGCTTTTCTGGCAGCTGCAGCAAGCCTTTTTTAGCCCGCAAATAATCCCTAATGGAAATAGTGGTATAACCCTGCTCCTGCAGATAATCCAGCTGCTGCAAAAAATCCTCTACAGGCACATTATAGGCATAGGCATCCTTTGGATCCTCCTGCTGAACCATATGATATTCCAGAATAGGAAATCCCTCTGGCTCTGGCTGAGACAAAAGATATTGAATACCGCCCCATAAGACCAGCACCACAGCCACAAGAACTCCCAATATATATTTAAGATATTTTACCAAAAGAAAAATCTCCTTTTTTCACCCCATGCTAACGGGTGCTAAGGCTCCCTCCTCTTAGGAGGGAGTTAAGCACCC
>DAVZJH010000123.1:0-4050 GCA_052272885.1 Anaerovibrio sp.
AAATTGCAGGAAGCTCTGCCAGGGGCAGTTTTGCCTAATATTGTAGATAAGATGGACTTTAGCCCAGCAGAAAAGGCCAAGAGTCCGGCTTCTAATTATGTTGCTCAGGTAACAAACGGTCTGTATTCCGATAGCAAATCTACGGAATTGATTAATGTGGCTGCTCAGCCAGCAGAAACAGTTGGTGCAACAGCAGCTGCTGTAGAGCATAGCTTGGATTTTGCTCAGCAGGCACAGGGCCATCTCTCTTTCTTTAATGATGCAGATCAGTCCAACCAGGTATGGGTAAAATATGGTCACAGAAATGGTTCTGTAGATAAGCTGGATATTGGCGGTATGTCTACCGGCTATGACAGCAGCTTTAACGGTGTTACCGTAGGCTATGATCTGCCAGCTGTTGATTCATTCCGTCATGGTTTTGCTTTTAGCTACGGCAAGGGCTCCAATAATGGCTCATGGGAAAAAGATGATTTTAATACCAAGGGTTTAAGCTGGTATGGAAGTCTGAATGTGGGCAACAACAATATGCTCTTTGATGTTGGCTACTATCATACAGAGCATGATGTTAACGGCATTTTCCATGCTAAGCCAAAGACTGATGTATTTACCATGGGTATTACCAATGAGTTTAGACTGTCAGAGGGCAAGAATGGACATGGTGCTTTTGTACCTCACATTGGCTTGCGTTATAGCCATGTTGGCACACCTAGATACTCCGGTTATTGGAAGGGATCTGAGGCCTTCAGTTATCATCCAGATGGTAAGGATATCTTTACTTTGCCATTTGGTGTAGGCTACATTTATGAAAACAAGGATTCTGAACAGACAACCAGCTTCTATGCAGATGTTGCCTATGTACCTGTTTTCGGTGGACGTTCTGCTGATATGAGAGTACAGGCAATTGGCATAAATGCTCAGGATGTATTTGCTTATGATGCGTCCTATGGCTCTGCTTTTGTTGGCAGCCTAGGGGTAAAGCAGGAAAGTGATTCCTGGGAATGGGGCCTGAGCTATCGTTACAGTGCTAATAGCAATCAGCATAGTAATGATATTATGGCCAATATAGCTTTCAAATTCTAATATTAAGGTGAATATGGTGCGGAGAATTTTCTCCGCACCTTTTTTTGAAAGGAATCAAGTTCATGAATAACGAGGCAAAGAAATTTGTAACATATCTGAAAGAAAACAATGTGGATAGCTTTAAATTCGAAGAGCTGCATGATGAACACGATAGTGTGATTTTTCGGACATCTGTAATTATGTATGGCCAGTCTATTCCGCTGGGAATTATTATTGATGACACGATTTATGCCATGATCAGGGTTAATATTGCAGTGCAGGCTGTTACAGATGATAATTATTATGAAATCTTTAATTTGATTATGAGATTGAATAATAAGAGCAAATTATTTAAATATTATCTAACGCCAGATTTGTCAGTGATTTTGGATGTATGCATTCCTTATGAAGAAGACAATATGTCCTGTGAGCTTTTGCATAGTCTGGTAGCTGTAACTGTCAAGGAAATAGAGAATAATTACGGAGAATTCATAAAGTTGTTATTTCCACAAAATAAGTAAGTAGTATATGCTGGAATTTTTTCTCAAATATATCTGTATCCGTACAATTGAAAGTTATAGCAGAATCTCCCTTTTCAACTCAGGAAAGGGAGTTTTTTTTTTAAAATTTATTGCAAAAAATAGTAATACTGCTTGACATATTTGATAAATATGTTTAATATACAATTATAAGCTTAAGCTAAGTTGTTAGATAATCATTAACCGAAGTGCCTGATTGTTTTGATGGGGCATGGAGGTGCTAGTATATCAAGGAAATGAGGTGTTTACTATGAGCAACTATAAATTTGAGACCCTGCAGTTACATGTTGGCCAGGAACAGCCAGATCCAGCTACTGATGCACATGCGGTACCTATCTATCAGACTACCTCATTTTTGTATATTTTTCAGAAGAAACAGGAGGGTTACGTATGACACAAACACATACCGTACAGACGGCACCACAAACAGGCCTATTTAAGAGTGAAGACTGGTGGGCCGTGTGGCTGGGTTTATTTATTTCTGTATTAGGTGCTTTACGCATTTGGAACATCGACCTATTAGGTTGGGTTGCTACGTTCAGCGTGTGGATAGATCCAACGAAAGCGATTGTAGCAAATTCTAAAGCGTATGCCTTTTTAGGCGGTGCAGGCTCCAGTATTGCAACGTATCTTTTTGTCCTCATTATTACATCGATTGGTGCCTATTTCATGGGTGCGAAAATTAAAAAATTTATCGCTGGTTTTACAATTATTTATTGGCTGACTATTTTGGCGAACGTTTTAGGGAACTATGCGTATCTTGCGGCAACACCGAATAAACGGGCAGCTTTTCAGATTCCTTGGTCCTTGAGCCTTGGCGAATTAGGTTTTGTCTTTGCGTTATTAGCAGGTCTAGTGATTGGCAATTTCTTCCCTCATGTGACGAAGTTCTTGTCCAGTGCAGCTAAGCCAGAATGGTACATCAAAACGGGTATTGTCATCTTAGGGATGAACATCGGTATTCAAGCTATTAGTGCTATGGATCTTGCAAGTACCGTCATTATCCGTGGGTTATGCGCCGTTGTCGAAGCGTATCTCATTTATTGGCCTGTAGTCTACTTTATTGCACGAAAGTTCTTTAAATTTACACCAGAATGGGCAGCTCCGATGGCTTCAGGTATTTCTATTTGCGGTGTAGCCGCGGCGATTGCTACAGGCAGTGCCATTCGGGCACGGCAAATTGTCCCAACTATTTTAGCTTCTGTTATTATCGTTTTTGTAGCAGTCGAATTATTGATTTTGCCTTTTGCAGCAGCCTATTTCTTACCGAGCGAACCTATGGTAGCTGGTTCGTGGCTAGGCTTAGTCGTCAAAAGTGATGGTGGTGCTGTAGCATCCGGTGCCATTGCCGATACGCTTATTCGTAATAACGCACTTCAGCAATTTGGTGTGAATTATCAAGAAGGCTGGATTCTCATGGCAACGACGACATCGAAAGTATTCATCGATATTTTTATTGGCCTTTGGTCTTTCATCCTCGCTGTGGTCTGGTCCATTTATCATTTAAACAGCCGCAGTGGTGCCACTGCCGTTTCTATTGGCGAACATAAGGTGTCGAAAAAAGAAATTTGGGATCGTTTCCCGAAATTTATTATTGGGTTCCTCTTTGCCTTAATTGCCATGTTCCTCATTGGGTATGCCGCTCCGGATGTTGCAAAAGCAGCCAAAGCTGGTGCTGGTCAAGCTAATTTATTACGGACTGTGTTCTTCGGCTTATGCTTTTTCTCCATTGGCCTCGTTACGAACGTGCGGAAATTATGGAATGCTGGTTTAGGCCGTGTTATCGGTGTTTATGCTATTGCACTCGTAGGCTTTATCATTTGGGTGGGACTCATTATTTCGTATATTTTCTATCATGGCATTGTACCGCCAACCGTTTAAGAAGTATTTGAGAAAGGTGGAATTACTATGGCAAAATATATAGTGACATCATCGTCAGCAACGGCTGATGAATTTTATAATATACATGTCAACGACGAAGTGTCAAAACGGACTAATGCCGTTGAACTAGACCAGGATGCAGATGCGTATTTTCCGTTGCAACCGATTGAAAAAAAATTATGTGCCTATTCATTTGGCTTAGGAATAGTACTCTTAGTACTATTCGTTATAGCCTTTGAATTATAATAGAGCAAGAGCAAAGAAGCTAATATGCTTCTGTAAGCCGAGTTGAAAAACTCGGCTTATTTTTTTGCGCCAATATAAGGGGGTTCGATTTTCATTAGCAAGTTTTATTGCTTGAATCCTATATTCTAGATCATAGACTTTTCCAGCTGACATTTTTTCGTCCTCCTTCTTTTTAGTGTCCTATGAACCTGACTTTTATGAGGTCTGGGTAGACAGCATTTGGAATATTGAAGGCTGGACAACAAAGATTATCTAATACCTGAATACAAGATTAAGAGAATTTCCGTAAGGGGGTTCTCTTTTTTATTTTTTATGTTATAATGTT
>DAVZJH010000124.1:0-3997 GCA_052272885.1 Anaerovibrio sp.
CCTATATGCAGTGCTCAGGGAACCAAGAATCCCCTGCCTTTAGGCATGGGGAGTGCCAAGACAGCTCGCTAGAGAAGTCATAAGTGTTTAAGGTACAGTACCTCAGATTTTTCAAGAGAAGTCTGGGGTACTGTTCTTTTATATATATTTATATAGAACAAAACGCGAAAAATAATGTAAAATATTCTTGCCTAAAAAACTTTTGTTTGTTATAATATTGGTAAAATATGTTTGACAGTAAGGAGATTTAAGTATATGGAGAAGGAAAGAGAAGAATCCCTGAAAAATGCCATGAAGCAGATAGAAAAGGACTACGGCAAGGGGGCGATTATGCGCCTGGGAGATGCTGCAGCCAATATGAATGTAGAGGTTATCTCTACTGGTATTCTGCCATTGGACATTGCTCTTGGAGTAGGTGGTATTCCTAGAGGCCGTATTATTGAGATTTATGGACCAGAATCCTCAGGTAAAACCACAGTAACCTTGCATATGATAGCAGAGGCACAACGTCAGGGCGGTGTGGCAGCTTTTATCGATGCAGAGCACGCATTGGATCCTATTTATGCTAGAAATTTAGGTGTAGATATAGATAATCTGCTGGTTTCCCAGCCTGATACTGGTGAGCAGGCCTTGGAAATCGTAGAGGCTCTGGTGCGCAGTGGAGCAATTGATATTATTGTAGTGGACTCTGTGGCTGCCTTGGTACCAAAGGCTGAAATAGAGGGAGATATGGGTGATGCTCATGTAGGCTTGCTGGCCCGGCTTATGAGTCAGGCCATGCGTAAACTTACAGGTATTATCAGCAAATCCAGAACTACGGCTATCTTCATCAATCAGATTCGTGAGAAGGTGGGCACCATGTATGGTAATCCAGAAACCACCACTGGTGGACGAGCTTTGAAGTTCTATTCCTCTGTTCGTCTGGATGTGCGCAAATTTGATACAGTTAAGCAGGGGACTAATATTTTGGGGAATAGAACCAGAGTCAAGGTAGTGAAAAATAAGATTGCCCCTCCTTTCAAGGTAGCAGAATTTGATATTATGTATGGTGAGGGTGTTTCCAAGGAAAGCAGTCTTATTGATATTGCTGCAGATTTGGATATTCTCAACAAGAGTGGTTCTTGGTATTCCTACAATGGCAATCGCTTAGGTCAGGGCAAGGATACCGTTAAGGAAATTTTGCGGAATCAGCCTGAACTTATGGCAGAAATTGAAGGTAAGCTCTATGAATTATTGAAAAATGATGCTGTTATGCAGAAATTAAATTCCCCAACCAAGAAAACTAGAGGGGCTGATGATTAATGCCAGGAGATGCATCAGCACCTAAGAAAAGTAGTGCTCGTCCTTCCTGCAAGGCCAAGGCTGTGGATTTTTTGGCTCGAAGTGATCAAAGCATCAGACGCCTGACGGAAAAGCTGCATCGTAAGGAATATACAGATGAAGAAATTCAGGAAACTATTGACTGGCTGCAGGAAAAACATTTTTTGCGAGAAGAGGATGGCTGTCAGCGACGGTTTGAGCATATGTATCTGAATACTGTTTACAGCCTGCGGCAGATTGTGGTGAAACTCCGTCAGCAGGGTTACGATAAGGATTTGGTGCAGAGCTTCGTGCCTGATGATACTACGGAACGGGAATATAAGGCTGCCTGTAAGGTTATCAGCCGTAAATTCAAGCCAGGAGCAGATAAGCAGAAGATTTACCAGCATCTTTGCATGAAGGGCTTTGACTATGATGTGGCAAGAAATGCTGTGGAGGATTTGCTATATACATGGGAAAAGGAAGCTGACGAATAAATTGCTGATAGGTGGTTTTTCTGATATAATTATTGGGATAAAGGAAGCGTGAAAACTGTGTCTTTAGACATGGAATGGTTATTGCAGAACGCATGAGGAGGAATATAGAGAGTGACTAATGAAATGATTATCGTCCTGGATTTTGGTGGTCAGTACAATCAGTTGATTGCACGTCGTGTTCGTGAGTGCAATGTATACTGCGAGGTACATCCTAACACCTTGAGTCTGGAAAAGATCAAGGCTATGAAGAATTTGAAGGGTATTATCTTTACTGGCGGCCCTAACAGTGTTTATACTCCTGAATCTGCTACTATTAGCACAGAAGTATTTAAATTAGGTGTGCCTGTATTGGGTATCTGCTATGGTTCTCAGCTGATGGCTCATCTTCTTGGAGGCAAGGTAGAAACTGCTCCTGTTAGTGAATACGGCAAGACTCAGGTAAAGATTGCTTCTACAGGCTCCAAGCTCTTTCAGGATGTTTCTGAGGAAACTATCTGCTGGATGAGTCATACTGATTATATTTCTCAGGCTCCTGAGGGCTTCAGCGTAACTGCCAGCACTCCTGTATGTCCTGTGGCAGCTATGGAAAACGAAGCAGAGGGGCTATATGCAGTGCAGTTCCATCCAGAGGTATTGCATACTGTAGAGGGCTCCAAGATGCTGAGCAATTTTGTCTATAATGTATGTAGATGTGCTGGAGACTGGCGGATGGACTCCTTTGTGGAGTCTACCATTCAGCAGCTAAAGGAAAAGATTGGCGACGGCAAGGCTCTGTGTGCTCTGTCTGGCGGTGTTGATTCTTCTGTCGCAGCAGTTCTTATGTCTAAGGCTATTGGCAAGCAGCTCACCTGCGTATTTGTAGATCATGGTCTTCTCCGTAAGGATGAGGGAGATCAGGTTGAGGCTGTATTTGGCCCAGAAGGCCCTTATGATTTGAATTTTATCCGGGTTAATGTGCAGGATAGATTCTATGAAAAGCTGAAGGGTGTAACAGAGCCTGAGCAGAAGCGTAAGATTATCGGTGAGGAGTTTATTCGCGTATTTGAGGAAGAAGCCAAGAAGATTGGTGCAGTAGATTTCCTAGTACAGGGCACTATTTATCCAGATGTTATCGAAAGTGGTTTGGGTAAGTCTGCTGTAATCAAGTCCCACCATAATGTAGGTGGTTTGCCTGATTTTGTAGATTTCAAGGAAATCGTAGAGCCTTTGCGTCTCCTGTTTAAGGATGAGGTAAGAAAGGCTGGCCGTGAGCTGGGTATTCCAGATTATTTGGTAAATCGTCAGCCATTCCCAGGTCCAGGCTTGGGTATACGCATTATCGGTGAAGTAACTGCAGAAAAGGTCAAGATTGTTCAGGAAGCAGATGCTATCTATCGCGAGGAGGTAGCTAAGGCTGGTGTGGATAAGGATCTGGGCCAGTATTTTGCAGCCCTGACCAATATGCGCTCTGTAGGCGTTATGGGTGATTTCCGCACCTATGACTACGCAATTGCCCTGCGAGCCGTAATGACCAGCGACTTTATGACAGCTGAAAGCGCTCAGCTGCCTTGGGAGGTACTCCACAAGGTAACTAACCGTATTGTCAATGAGGTAAAGGGCGTCAATCGCGTAATGTACGATTGCACCAGCAAACCACCAGCAACTATTGAGTTTGAGTGACCTAAAAACAGCGGGGAGCCTTATAAATCAAGGCTTCCCATTTTTCGTGCTTGCAAAATGCTTGCAATTTTATCACTGTATGAAATTTTTAATACCAGAAGGGGGCAAGTTATATTATTTTAATTATTAAACCTGATTCTATCAATCAGCGAATCCTTCTTAATGGTTTTACTAATTACAAAAGTTATAATAAACTGTATAGTTGCAAGCATCAGAATCATGATTATTGTCGCCTCTATTGGATAGTGGAACGAACGGATATTAAATATGCCTTTATATTTCCCCCATAAAAAGATTGGATATCCCATAGCATAACCTCCGCCTACTGCAATTATAATTGTTCCAATCGTATAAAAAGCACTTTTCATCTGAAGCATTTTAAGAAGTTGGTTATCATACATTCCAATCGCTTGAAGCATACCAAATTCTTTTTTTCTGATATGGACACTACTTATCATTGTATTGATCATATTCATAATAGATATTACTCCAAGAATACCAAGGAAAGCATAGCAACCTATTTTAGTTAAGGCGATTCCAGA
>DAVZJH010000125.1:0-3901 GCA_052272885.1 Anaerovibrio sp.
GCTGGGGTAAGTCGGGTGGTTATAGCTATGACAGATCCCAATCCCAAGGTAGCAGGCAAGGGTATCCAGATTCTCCGGGAGGCTGGCGTAGAGGTTGTTACAGGAGTACTGGAAAAGGAAGCCCATGAGCTGAATGAGGTTTTTCTGAAGTGGATAACCACAGGCAAGCCCTTCGTGGCACTGAAAACTGCCATGTCTCTGGATGGCAAGATTGCTACTGCTGGGGGAGAATCTCAGTGGATAACCAATGAAAAATCCCGTTACGAGGGACACCGTCTCCGGGATATTTATGATGGTATTCTAGTGGGAATTAATACTGTATTACAGGACAATCCCAGCCTGACTACCAGATTGCGGGAGTATCAGGGACAGAATCCTATAAGGATTGTCTTGGATAGTCAGGCTAGATTGCCACTGGATAGCAAGCTGGCTACAGATGGCGCAGCTAGAACCATTGTGGCTGTATCGGCCAAGGCTCCTGCCAGCCGTATGGCTGCTTTGGAGGCAGCAGGCTTGGAGGTTCTAGTGGCAGGAACTGATAAGGTTGATGTGGCGGAGCTGATGAACCAGCTAGGGGCTATGCGCATTACCTCCATATTGGTGGAGGGTGGCGGCAGGGTGAATTTCTCCTTGCTGGAAGCTGGCCTGGTGGACAGAGTATATGCCTTTGTGGCTCCCAAGCTTATAGGTGGCAGTCAGGCCTTGACTCCGGTAGAGGGAGAGGGCTTTGCGCAGCTGGCTCAGGCTGTGGAGCTGGAGAATATCCAGACCAGTTTGCTGGACAACGATGTGATGATTACTGGCAGGGTTCGTAGACCGGAATGTGAATAAAGGGGTATGCTATGTTTACAGGAATTGTTGAAGAAGTGGGCCAGGTGAAAGCCATAGGCAATGGAACTCTCCAGATTCAGGCCACCAAGGTATTGGAGGATGTTAAGCTAGGAGATAGTATTGCTGTCAATGGCATTTGTCTTACGGTAACAGGCTTTAACAGCCATAGCTTTCAGGCAGATGTTATGCCTGAAACCATTAAGCGAACCTCCTTGGGGGAGTTGAAGCTGGGCAGTCCAGTAAATCTGGAACGGGCCTTAACCTTAAGCAGTCGTCTGGGTGGACATATTGTCAGTGGGCATATTGATGGTACTGGGCGTATAGTTTCTCTTAAGGAGGATAAAAATGCCATCCTTATGAAAATACAGGCTGATGGAGCTGTTCTGCGGTATATTGTGGAAAAGGGCTCCGTGGCTTTGGATGGTATCAGCTTAACAGTAGCTCAGGTTGGCACCAGGGATTTTACAGTATCCCTGATACCCCATACTAGGCAGGTAACAAACCTTTCTGCCAAGGGAGAGGGTTCTCTCATTAATATTGAGAATGATGTGGTGGGCAAATATGTGGCCAAGCTGCTACAGCCTGCTGATGAGTCAGTGGATGTGGCTGCCCAGTCTAGTATTACCATGGATTTTCTTAAGGAAAACGGATTTTAAGAATGATGCCCTATAAAGGGTTAGAGATAAAGGAGCATAGATATGGCAAAATTTGCAACAGTTGAGGAAGCAATTGACGAAATCAGAAACGGCAATATGATTATTGTAGTGGATGATGAGGATCGTGAAAACGAGGGCGATATTATTGTAGCAGCAGAGAAGTGTACTGCTGACCATGTTAATTTTATGGCAACTTATGCCAAGGGATTGATTTGTACTCCAGTAGAGGGGTATATTCTGGATAGATTAAAGATTGGCCAGATGGTTACCAATAATACTGATAATCACGAAACAGCCTTTACTGTTTCTGTAGATGCAGTTAGCACCACCACTGGTATTTCTGCCTATGAGAGATGGGAAACCGTTAAGAAGATTATAGATCCAGAGGCAAGACCAGAGGATTTCCGTCGTCCAGGCCATGTATTCCCTCTGCGTTCTGTTCCAGGGGGAGTATTGCGCCGTGCAGGTCATACTGAAACCACTACTGATTTGGCTCGTTTGGCTGGCTTGATTCCTGCTGGCTGGTGTTGTGAGATTATGGATGATGATGGCCATATGATGCGTACACCAAAGCTGATGGAGTTCGCAGATAAGCATGGCTTGAAGATTATTACAGTTAAATCCCTCATTGAGTATCGCAAGAAAACTGAGTGTTTTGTGGAGAAGATTGCCGAGGCAGATCTGCCAAGCAAATATGGTCATTTTAGAATCCATGCTTATGAAAGCAAGCTGGATGGCAAGTGTCATTTGGCTATTATGAAGGGTGATGTTCGAGGTAAGAAGGATGTGCTGGTAAGAGTACATTCCGAGTGTCTGACTGGTGATGCACTTGGCTCCATGCGTTGTGACTGCGGTGAGCAGCTGGCTACTGCCTTGAAGAAGATTGAGGCTGAGGGCTGCGGCGTGGTTCTCTATATGCGTCAGGAGGGTAGAGGCATTGGTCTGGCCAACAAGATGCGTGCCTATGAGCTGCAGGATCAGGGCAAGGATACTGTAGAGGCCAATGTACTGCTGGGCTTTGCACCTGATGAGCGGGATTATGGCATTGGTGCTCAGATTTTGGCTGACTTGGGCCTCAGCAGCATTCGACTTATGACTAACAATCCTGCCAAGAGAGCTGGTTTGGAGGGCTATGGCCTTAGCATTACCGAGCGAGTGCCTTTGGTTATGCCAGTAAACGAATATGATAAGAATTATATGAAGGTAAAAAGTGCCAAGATGGGACACATTCTGGGTTAAGCTGTTGAATATTAAGGAGGATTTTTCATGAAAGAGGTAAAGGTTTTGGAGGGCATGCTGAATGCCAATGGTTTGCGTTTTGGTATTGTAGTATCTCGTTTTAATGAGTTTTTTACATCCAAGCTGCTGGGGGGTGCATTGGACACCCTGCATCGTCATGGTGCCAACGAGGATGATATTACTGTAGCTTGGGTACCTGGTGCCTTTGAGCTGCCATTGGTATCTAAGAAGATGGCTGAGTCTGGCAAATATGATGCTATTATTGCTTTGGGTACTGTTATCCGTGGCTCTACTACTCATTATGATTATGTTTGCAATGAGGCTGCTAAGGGCATTGCTCAGGCTAGCATGGCTACCGGAGTTCCTGTTGCCTTTAGCGTAGTAACCACTGAGAATCTGGATCAGGCTATTGAGCGTTCTGGTACCAAGGCAGGCAACAAGGGTGCTGATGGTGCTGTGACTGCCATTGAAATGGCTAATCTGCTGCGTCAGATTTGATAGGAGGCGGCAGGCTATATGAAAATCGGTGTAATTAGTGACACTCATGGCTGCCGTGACCATTGGGCCAAGGCCTATGACAAGTTTTTCAAGGATGCGGATTTGATAATTCATTCTGGAGATGTGCTTTATCATGGGCCTCGAAATCCTATGCTGGAGGATTATAATCCAGCGGAGCTGGCAGAAAAAATCAATGGCTGTAGTCAGCCGGTGCTGATTTGCAAGGGAAATTGTGATTCAGAGGTGGATCAGCTGGTATTGAATACACCTATTCAGTCTCCTTATGTCCATGCCTTTGCAGATGGGCGCCATATTGTGGCTACTCATGGCCATATGGTAGAGTCTGACGAGGCAAAGGATGCTATGGCTGCTGCCATTAAGGCGGATATTTTTATCAGCGGCCATGTGCATTATACGGTGCTGGAGAAAAGGGGAAATACTGTGTTCTTGAATCCCGGTTCTCCATCCCTTTCCAAGCGTGAGGATGGGCGCCAGACCTGTGCTGTGATTTCTGATGTTGATATTAGGGTGTATGATGTCAATACTGCTGAGGTATTGGCTGAGTTTAAATTCTGATTTGCCTATCTCCCTAAGGAGGTAAATATAATTCGATATGTCAAATATTCTCGCAATACAGCCTGCGGTCATAACGACTTTTGCTCTGTCCGACTTAATGG
>DAVZJH010000126.1:0-3793 GCA_052272885.1 Anaerovibrio sp.
TTAGCACAGCTTCCCGCCACCTATAGAGGTGAGGGACATCGGACACCTCGTTATAATAATATTTTCCTGTAATGGAATTGAGAGATGAATGTAGATACATGAATACCTGTATACAAAGTGCAATTTGATAAATATTCCGCAAAAATCTATAAATTTTATAGATTTGTCTATAGTTTTGATATATAATATTATAAATAAAGGAGCGATTCTAGTGTTAGAAATATGTCTGTTTTCCATTCTTTGGCTTGCTTATGCTGGCTTTAATCTCTATCATATTTTTCAAGAATCGGAGGATAGGGATTTTGTAGACCAGCTTATGGAGATAGAGCGTTTTATCGCCCCCTCTTACATTGCCAAATGCATGCTGATGATGGCCTTTGCTCTGCTGGCTTTTGATATAGTTGGATTTTATCTAGCTTACAAATTTGCTTACGCCCTTGTTAATGATATATATTATCGTATTACATTTTTCTTTGTTTGCTTCTGCATATTCTTTACGGAGCAAATTATAGCTCTTCGCTTCACTATAAGGGTTAGCTCCGTTATCAAGCGTGCTGAGGATAAACCCAGACTTTTACAGCGTTGGGTTGACAAAAATGAGCCAGATTTGAAAACCTTTGAAATTATAGCTATAATCTCCAAATTTACTATAGCCTTGCAGCTGTTTATGTTTACAGTTTTGGCTCATATCTAGTGAGCTGGCTATACTTCTCATATAGCCAATAAATATATTTTTAAGAAATTGTAGTGCGGACAGTTTCTTAGCATAAAAGCCTTTGATATTCCTATATCCTAGGCCGAAGGAATATCAAAGGCCTATCTTCATACATTGTCTTTTCCCTAGACAGTGTATGCCGAATGAGTATATTTTATCTATACAATTTAGGAGGGTTACTATGAATCTTTCAATCAAAATTCTAATTTCCCTAGTACTGTCAGTTGTAGTTGGTTTAATGGCAGGCGTTGAAGGGCTACCGTTTATTAAATGGTGGATTGCACCAATAGGTACTATTTTTATTAACCTGATTAAGATGGTTATCGTACCTATCGTTTTTACCTCTCTAGTAGTAGGTATGACCAGTCTTGGTGATTTAAAAAAGCTGGGACGTATCGGTATTAAGACAATTTTCATATATCTATTCACTACTGCTATTGCTATTATTATCGGCTTTGCTGTAGCAGGTATTATCCATCCTGGTATTGGTCTGGAAATGACCGCTGGCGATGCTGTCAAGGTAAAGGAAGCACCTTCCATTATGCAGGTATTTGTTGCAATGGTACCTACTAACCCTGTTGCTTCTATGGCCAAGGCTGATATTTTGCCTATCATTATCTTTGCTCTGTTTGTTGGCGTTGGTATTCTTCAGGTTGGCGGCAAAAAGAGTCAGCTGTTGATTGACTGGTTTGATGCGGCTGCTGAAGTCAGCTACAAGATTATCAACATGGTAATGCAGTTCGCTCCTATCGGTGTATTCTGCTTGCTGTTGCCAGTTGTAGCCGAGAATGGTCCTAAGGTACTGCTGCCTCTGTTGTCTGTTATTGCATGTATGGCATTTGGTAGTGTTATTCACGCTGTTGCTGTTTATTCCAGTATGGCTCGTATCTGGGGCAACACCTCCCCTCTTAAGTTCTTCCGTGGCATGTCCGAAGCAATACTGATTGCGTTCACCACCTGCTCCTCTGCAGCTACACTGCCTATCAACATGAAGAACTGTCAGGAGAAGCTGGGCTGCTCTCGTGATATTACTTCTTTCGTATTGCCTTTGGGCGCTACCATCAACATGGATGGTACAGCTATCTACATGGGTGTTTGCTCCCTGTTTATAGCAAATGTTTACGGCATTGACCTTACTATGGCTCAGATGGGTATGATCGTTTTGACTGGTACTTTGGCTTCCATTGGTACTGCTGGTGTTCCTGGTGCAGGCTTGATTATGCTTTCCATGGTTCTCCTTTCCGTAGGTCTGCCTATGGAGGGTTTGGCTTTGGTAGCTGGTATTGACCGTATTCTGGATATGTTCCGTACTACTGTTAATATCACTGGTGATGCCGCTGTAACCTGCGTAATTAACGAAACCGAAAAGCAAGTTTGATTAATATCTAATAAATAAAATAGATTCCTCGGTAACAGACTAGGCTGTGCCGAGGAATTTTTTTGCAAAAAAGAGACGGCAGGCAGCCGTCTCCCCAATGTTTAATTTTGATGGTCATCTATTTTCAATACTTTTATTAGATAAAGGGTTCAGCAGCCTTCTGAATCCCCTCTGGATTTTTCTTTAGCCAATCAGCAAAGCTCATACCGCTATCTGCTACAGTTCTTCCCAAAGCCACCAAGAAATCCGGCATCTCTGTCTCAAAAATTACGCCTACCTCTTGGCCAAAAACCTCCTTGCCCTGTAGCTCACAGCCGTTAATTGTCAAAAGCCAAGCAGACTGTCTTTCCTTAACAGCACCTCGGAACCCCATAACGGCCAGCTGTGGAGTGGCACATGAGCCTGGACAGCCAGAAATATGAATAGCAGGCAATGCCCCATCAGGAATACCTGCTTCTCTTACAGCTTCTACTGCTGCCTTAAGGACAGCCTGAGAATCCCGTACTCCCTGCTGACAGATAGATGCACCAATGCAGGCAGAGGCCATCTCAAACTTAGACTGTGCTGTGTCACTAGCTGTTAAAGCAATAAATCTCTCTGCCTCTTCGGCATTGAGATTAACAATATAAGCCGTTTCATCAAGGGCTAATCTGATTTCTCCCGATTCTACTTTCTGCAGGGCATCGCTAACCTGACAAAAAATCTCTGGATTTGGACATCCTCCCAATGGATGCCATATTACACTATAAAGTCCCTCCTGCTTCTGAGGAATAGCTCTTGGATGCTGAATACCATCTGTGCCAGTCTTAGTAATCACATTGGGTTGAATCTCAAAATCAAAATCATCAGTCCCCTCTACCTCAGCTAGCTTTTCCTGAAAAGCCTTCCGATAATTCTCTGGACCTCCCAGGGCTTCCTGCATAAAGCGGCTTCTGGCTCTCATGCGATTTTTATAGTCTCCGTAGGTACGAAACAGTACCCACATAGCTCGAACATATTTTAAAATATCCTTTGGTTCTACAGCCTCAGCTACCTTAACACCTATCATTGGATTTAAGCCCAGACCACCTGCACTATATACATCAAATTTGCCATCAGGACGAGCTGCAAAGCCCAAATCACGCATGGTGGCATGGGATTGATTTTTAGGGGAGCTGGAAAAGCCTATTTTATATTTTCGAGGCATCTTCTCAGCATTGATAAACTGCATAGCATACTGTCCAGCAGCCTCCGCATAAGGCATAACATCAAAGTATTCATCCTTATCTAAACCAGATAAAGGAGAGCAAGTGGTGTTACGAGGGAAATCTCCTCCTCCACCAACAGTTACAATGCCTACCTGTAAGGCATCTTCCATAATCTGGCATACTGGCTCCAGCTCCAGATTATGGAGCTGAACTGTCTGACAGGTGGTAAACTTCATTTTATTTATAGCATATTTTCTCACGGAATCAGCAATAAAGCCCATTTTTTTGGGTGTAAGTCTGCCAGCAGGCATTCTCAATCTCAGCATGCTCAGGGGCTTATCTCCCTTCTGGGCGTAACTGCCAAACTTACCAGAAATGCCCTTGTATTCGGCTCTTTTCAGCTCACCTGTATAATATTTTGCTGCTGCCGCCCGAAAAATCTTCATGTCCTCTTTCCAGCTTGCTTCTGGAATAATCTTCATAAATATACACCTCTCCAAACTTACAATCTAC
>DAVZJH010000127.1:0-3677 GCA_052272885.1 Anaerovibrio sp.
TATAAGTTTAGATGCCCTTGAGCAAAAAGTGTAAACTAATATTGACAATATCAGAAAATTTGTAAAATAAAACCTTTACAGACAATACAAAAGTCCGTAATTCGTACTGATATGCACGAATTACGGACTTTTTGTCATTATATCAAAATAATCCTGCGGTTTTAAGACCAAATACCCACAAAAATATTGTGAAGCAGGATAAGGCAGATGTATATACTACGCAGTTTCCTGCCAGCTCTGCATCGCCATTCATCTGTTGTGCCATGGCAAAGGAAGCAACTGCACAGGGAGTCGCAAAGATTACCAGCAGCGTCACCAGCTCTACTCCCCTAAAGCCCATCTCTATGGCAATCCCCAAGGCAATAGCGGGAACTACAAACAGTCTGGCTGCAATACAGCTCACGAGCTGCACAAAGCCATGCCTGATACTAGAGAAGCTAAAGCTGCTGCCTAATATGATGAGCGACAACGGCGTTGTACAATTTGCTACCTGCTGAACAGGTATGAGTATGGGCTTGGGCAGTATAATACCGCTTACCTTGAATACAAAGCCTGTCACAATACCCAAAATCATGGGATTTCTGGCTACCCCCAGCAAAATATGTGCCATATTGGGCTTGCCTCCACGAAAAATCTCAAAAGCCAATACCGCCAAGACATTATACAAGGGAACCACTACCATAATCATCATCGTAGGAATAGCTGCAGCTTCTGGTCCAAAGATATTTACTACAATGGGAATACCCAGTATAGCGTAATTGCTACGAAAAATGGCCTGCACCATCGTACCTCGTCTTGGATTGTCCTCCTCAGCCATATACACCAAGACAAAAGCAATCACTGCTGTCAAAAGTACACCTATACCGCCAAACAGCATCAAATCAGGCACATAAAGATTTACACTTTTCATCGAGAATATATTATCGAACATAAAGAAGAAAAAGAAAATCTTAAATACCATTTTGTTCATATGCTCCAGCTCTAAAGCTGTCAGCCAATGCTTTTGCTTGACATAAAAACCTATGGACATAAGAATAAACAGAGGAGCTACCGCCCCCACTGCAACTAAAAAATTATCTACCAAATAAAAAACCTCTTACAAAAGTACATGGGCTAAAACATAGCCTACCGTACAGCCTACGACTACGGCAATCATACCCGGAGCCATGAAGCTGTGATTCAAAATATATTTGCCGATTTTGGTAGTTCCAGCTCGGTCAAAGCCGATGGTTGCCAAATCTGAAGGATAGTTTGGCAGGAAGAAATATCCATAGGCTGCTGGCACAAAGGACAACACAATGATAGGCTCAACTCCTATTCCCAGTGCCATTGGTGTAACAACTGCAATAGCTGCCCCCTGGCTGTTGATAAGTACAGAAGCGGCAAAGAGCACTACTGCGTACGCCCAAGGATAATTCTGTACAGCGCCGCCCAGTGCCTCTTTTATAACAGGCATGTGATGCGCAAAATAGGTATCTGCAGCCCAAGCAACACCATATACAGTTACCAGTGCCACCATACCAGCTCTAAACACATTGCTCGAAGGAATATCCTTTGCCTTCACCTTGCTGCCAAGGAGAATACACGCACCAACCATCATCATAACCATCTGGATAACCAGCACCATCGAAATAGGCTTCATAGGCGCATCAGGCTTGCCAGGCACAGGGAAATGCGGCAAAAGCTCAGGAATATTGCCCAGGCAGGTAATAGCCAATATACCAGCGAGGAAGATATACACAGCACGATAAGCAGTCTTAGGCAGTTCCTCATTTGCCAGAGTAGCAGTTTCACCATAAACATACTGCTTATTATCTGCATCCTTAATAAACTGCTGGAATTTTTCATCCTTTTCCAAATCCTTACCGCGACGATAGCTCCAAATAGCCGCAGCCAGCACACCACAGAAGGTAGCAGGAATAGAAATCATCAGCACATTGCCTACTGTGCAATCATAACCACTGGCCACCAAAAAGCCAACAATAGATACTACCGCTACTGATACAGGTGACGCTGTAATGCCAACCTGAGAGGAAACAGATGCCACCGCCATCGGACGCTCAGGTCTAATCCCCTGCTTGATAGCAATATCATAAATATTGACCTACATATAAGTCCTCATACAGTTATAAATATATTATTATGAATTGATATTGTCAATATTAGTTTACACTTTTTCCTCAAGGGCATATAAACTTATACTATTTCTTCATGATAAGAATAATATTTTCTTCTCTTGGCTTTCATCAGACCAGAAGTATACCCATTGACACTCCCCATCCTGAAAGTCAATGGCAATCATACTGCCATCATTGAAAGGCTCCTCACCACTGGACATAATCCGGTGATGGGGAGCTATTTTTACATTTCACCTAATCGAACTATATTAGCCTCTATTTCATTGATTACTTTTTCAAAAACATCATCGCTGCAGCCTGTAGGGTCTTGGAGTCCCCAAATATCATCAAATGGTCTTCCAATAAAAGGACATCCAACATCACACCCCATAGATATAACGATATCAGGCTCAGGTATTTCGTCAATTAATTTACTATGCTGACCAGCTAATTCCATATCAATACCGTAGTGTTCTTTCATAATTCTAACAGCATCTTGATTTATTTGAGGCTTAACCTCTGTTCCTGCTGAATAACAATCGTACTGTTCTCCTAGATATTTCTTGCCAAGAGCCTCAGCAATCTGGCTTCTGCAGGAATTATGGACGCATATAAATGCAATTTTCTTTTTCATTAATATCCCATCTTTCCTAACAACTTAATCACGTCAGCTGCTTTTAATACCTTCCCCATAGATGCAACCGTTTCATTTACCACGATTGCTGGCATACTCATGACACCATAAGCCATAACCTTTTCCATATCAGTGATGTATTCTACTTCGGTATCTAATCCTAATTCTTCAACAGCTTTTCTAACATTTTCGTACTGCTCGTGGCAGCTCCTGCATCCTGCACCAAGCACTTTAATACTTGTAACTTTGTTATCTCCACTACAACAGTTTTCTTCTTTTTGACCAACACAGCAGCATGATGTTGCTTCATAAGTAGCTACTTCTCCATTGCAAGCACACGCAGGCTTTTCATTAACTTCTTTTTTCTTTCCAAATAAACTCATAGTTTTTAATCTCCTTTACACTAATAAATATTGAATTGCATTAAACAGGTATCCAACAATGATAATTCCGATTGTGCAGATGCCTATAAATACGCCAAGTAATTTTGGCTTGATAGCCTTCTTTAACATAATCATAGACGGAAGCGACAATGTAGTTACACCCATCATGAATGATAGAACAACACCTAATCGTGCACCTTTAGCTAATAACGCTTCTGCAATTGGAATACAACCAAAGATATCCGCATACATTGGAACACCTGCTATTGTTGAAATAATTACACCAAACGGATTACCTGTTCCTAAGAAGCGAACAATGATATCTTCTGGAATCCAATTATGAATAAATGCTCCAATTCCAACACCTACCAAAATATATAGGAATACCTTTTTTAAGGTTTCAGCAGCTTGCTCCCATGCATATTTCAATCTATCTTTTACAGTTAAATCTTCTTGTGGAATATAGATTTGTTTTGCATTCCGAATATAATCTTCAACTTGATTCTCAAGATGCAGTTTTTCGATAAGGGTTCCACCTGCAAC
>DAVZJH010000128.1:0-3443 GCA_052272885.1 Anaerovibrio sp.
GAACCCTTGAAGCCGCCGTGAGAGGGCGGAGTCTTAACCACTTGACCAACGCGCCGTGAACAAGAAATACTATACCATATTGAAAAATATAATGCAAGCTTTTTTTAAAAAAATAAAAAAACGACTGCTCATGCAGCCGCTTAATGCTCTATGGAGCGGGCGAGGGGAATCGAACCCCCCTCTTTAGCTTGGGAAGCTGACGTTCTACCAATGAACTACGCCCGCAGGTTATGAAAACCAACAACATCTATATAATAGCACGATTTGCATATAATTTCAAGAATCGAAATTATTTTTCTTTTGACTTGTCATATAGTCAGGCCTGATATATTATGGAGATAAGAAAAGACCACCAGCAGGCGGCTTGTCCTCCTCGCTAGTCGGTTAGTGCTTTAAAAAATAACCGCTGAGTTTGGAGTTCTGAGCGGTTATTTTTGTTGTAAATTTGTAAAGTTCATATTGAAATACTATATTAGATTGGAGTATAATAAAACGAAATATTCTATGCTTTCAACCTTTGTTGGTGGTGGGCGCTTTGGAAAGGGGAGAGATTTTCTTGTTAATGAATGGAGCACAGGCTGTATTGGAAAGCCTGAGACGAGAAAATGTAGAAGTAATATTTGGTTATCCGGGAGGAGCGGTTCTGGATCTTTATGATGCTCTGTACAAGGCAAAGTATCCTCATATCCTTACCCGCCACGAGCAGGGTGCTGTACACGGAGCAGACGGTTACGCCAGAGCCACTGGCAAGGTAGGAGTCTGCTTTGCTACCTCTGGCCCTGGTGCTACCAATTTGATTACAGGTATTGCTACAGCCAATATGGATTCTATTCCAATGGTATGCTTTACTGGTCAGGTAGGCAATCCTTACATTGGCAAGGATTCCTTTCAGGAGGCAGATATTGTAGGCATTACCACCCCAATTACCAAGCATAATTACCTAGTAAAAGAGGTGCAGGATCTGCCAAGGGTTATCAAGGAAGCCTTCTTTATTGCCAGCACTGGTCGTCCAGGTCCTGTAGTTATTGATATTGCCAAGGATGTATTCACTGCGGAGCTGGATTATGAATATCCAGAAAAGGTATATCTGCCAGGCTATAGCGGAGACTTCACTGGGGATGAGGCTCAGGTATCCGCCGTGGTGGAAGCTCTAGGCAAGGCCAAGCGGCCTTTGTTCTTTATTGGCGGCGGTTTGACTCTGTCCAATCAGACAGAGCTGTTTCGTCAGATTGTAGACCATACCCATATCCCTGTAGTCAGCTCTTTGATGGGCTTGGGCTGTGTGCCTTATACCCAGGATGGATTTTTGGGCATGGTGGGTATGCATGGTTCCTATGCAGCTAATATGGCTGTTCAGGAATGTGACCTGCTGATTGGTGTAGGTGTCCGTTTTGATGACCGGGTTATTGGCAAGGTAGCAGCCTTTGCTCCTAAGGCCAAGGTGGTTCATTTTGATGTGGACAGAGCGGAAATTAACAAAAATGTGATAGCAGATTATCCAGTAGTGGGAGATTTGCGCTGGTCCATGCCGGTTTTTGCCCATTTATTGCAAAGCTCTGGGGAGAATTATACGGCTCGTTTCAATATCTGGCGTAATTATGTTATTGAAATGAATGATCAGTATCCATTTGCTTATCAAAAGCATAGTGAATACATTATGCCACAGGAGCTGATTGAGACAGTTAGCCAGCTGGTGGATGATAATACCATTGTGGTTACAGATGTTGGTCAGCACCAGATGTGGGCGGCGCAGTTCTTTAACAGCCGTAAGCCTCGTCAGTTCCTGACCTCTGGGGGCTTGGGCACTATGGGCTACGGCCTGCCAGCGGCTCTGGGGGCAAAGCTGGGACAGCCTGATAAAAAGGTGGTTCTCTTTACTGGTGATGGCAGTATTATGATGAACTGTCAGGAAATGTCCACTGCTGCTGACAATGATATTGATGTAAAAATTGTTTTGCTGCACAATAGAGTGCTGGGTATGGTTACTCAGTGGCAGAGAATGTTCTATGGCAAGCGCTATTCCCAGACTCTGCTAGGGGGCAAGACTGATTTTGTCAAGCTGGCTGAGGCTATGGGTATGAAGGCCTGTCGTATCAGCAAGCCAGAGGAGCTGCTGCCAGGCCTGAGAGCAGCCTTGGCTGCCCAGGGGGCTATGCTGATTGATGTAATGCTGCCTGCCAATGAGGATGTATTGCCAATGGTGGCACCAGGGGCTTGCATCAGTGATATGATACTGGGAGGAGAAAAGGAATGAAAAAATATATTTTAGCAGTCCTTGTAGACAACAAGCCAGGTGTTCTGACCCATGTATCTGGACTTATCAGCCGTCGTGCTTTTAATATTGAGAGTATTTCCGCCGGCTATACAGAGGAGCGGGATGTTACCAGAATCAATATTGAGGTTTCCGTAGAGGATAATCGGGAGCTGGACCAGGTGGTAAGCCAGCTGGACAAGCTGATAGATGTTATCAAGATTGTCAATCTGGGCGAGGTGGATTCCATTGTGCGTGAGCTGGTACTGTTGAAGGTTAAGGCTCAGAAGGAAACCCTGTCAGATATTCGCAATATTGTAGATATTTTCCGGGGCAAGATTGTAGATGTCAGCCCTGAAAACGTGGTTATCGAGCTTACAGGCTCTCGCAGCAAGATAGATGCAATCTGTGAAATGCTGGCTGAGTTCCAGATTATTGAGATTGCCAGAACTGGAGCTATTGCCCTGTCCAGAGGCCCTATTCCAGTAAAGAATATGTAAAATACAAGGCTGTCCAAAATAAAATATTTTCTTGACTTTTTGCCAATAAATGATAAACTATCAGTAACGGATAATTATTATCCATTGTGTAATTAGGACGAGGAGGTAATATTATGGAATTGAAGGATTCAAAGACATTGGAAAATCTGAAGGCTGCTTTTGCTGGTGAGTCTCAGGCTCATACTAAGTATCAGTATTTTGCTTCTCAGGCTAAGAAGGACGGCTATGTGCAGATTCAGAATCTCTTTTTGGAGACTTCCAAGAACGAGAAGGAGCATGCCAAAATCTGGTACAAGCTGATTAACGATGGTGTAGGCTCCACTGAGGAAAATCTGAAGGCTGCTGCCAGCGGTGAGAATGAGGAGTGGACCTCCATGTATCCAGAGTTTGCCAAAACTGCCCGGGAGGAAGGCTTCGACAAGATTGCTCAGCTCTTTGAGGCTGTGGCTGCTATTGAGAAGGAGCATGAGGAGCGTTACAAGATTCTGCTGGCCAATGTAGAGGCTGAGAAGGTTTTCAAGGCTGATGACACTGTTATCTGGCAGTGCTCCAACTGTGGCTATGTATGCACTGGCAAGGAGGCTCCAGAGGAGTGCCCTGTATGTGCTCATCCTCAGTCCTATTTCGTGGTTTTGGACGAAACCTACAAGAGATAATTTGAGATATACTAAAGGGGCTGTCCCAATGGGACA
>DAVZJH010000129.1:0-3282 GCA_052272885.1 Anaerovibrio sp.
CCCTAGATTTGTTCTGTTCAAATATCAAACAATATTCTGACAAAAGAAAATTTCGTATTTCTGAAAAATACACTTGACTTTTCCCCATGTATAAATTATAATTCCCTTAACACTTTGAAATACATTAACTTGATGAAGAGGAAAAGGTTATTTTTCTTAGCCCAGAGAGCCGGCGGCTGGTGTGAGCCGGTGTAAGCGAAATAGCTGTCCACCTTGGAGAGGCCGACGATGAGCCGGACGGGCTAGCCCGATACAGCAGCTTTGAGTTGCACCTTGTGGTGTAATTTGGGTGGTACCGTGGAGTTTATGCTTCGCCCCAATTATGGGGCGAAGCTGTTTTTATTTTAGGAGGATGTATGATGAAGGTTTTAATCGCAGATGGCGTTTCCCAGATGGCTGTAGACATTTTGAAGGACGAATTTGATTGTGATGTTCGTGACAAGCTGCCCGCTGAGGAGCTGCTGTCTATTATTCCGGACTATGATGCTTTGATTGTCCGCTCTGCCTCCAAGGTAACTGCTGAGGTTATTGCAGCTGCCAAGAATTTGAAGATTATCGGCCGTGCTGGTGTAGGTGTAGATAATATTGATGTTGCTGCTGCCACCGACAAGGGCATTATTGTTATTAATTCTCCAGGTGGCAACACCATTGCTGCCACTGAGCATACCTTTGCCATGATGATGGCTATGGCTCGTCATATTCCTATTGCCAATGAAACTCTCCAGAAGGGTGAGTGGAACCGCAAAAAATACACCGGTGTTGAGCTGAAGGGGAAGACTCTAGGCGTTATCGGCATGGGCCGTATCGGCAGCGGTGTGGCTAAGCGTGCTTTGGCCTTTGACATGAAGGTTATCGGCTATGATCCATATATCAATGAGGAACGCTGCAAGGATATGGGTGTTACTGTTGGCACCTTTGATGAGGTTATTGAAAAGGCTGATTTTATTACCGTTCATATGCCTCTTACTGATACCACCCGTAATATGATTAACAAGGACGTTATGGCTCGCATGAAGAAGGGCGTTCGTCTGGTTAACTGCGCCCGTGGCGGTATTATTAATGAGGAGGATTTGCGGGAGGCTGTTCTCTCCGGTCAGGTAGCTGGGGCTGCTATTGATGTATTTACCAGTGAGCCAATTCCTGCTGACCATCCATTGCTGGGTGTACCAGGCCTCTATGTTACCCCTCATCTGGGCGCTTCCACTGTAGAGGCTCAGATTGGTGTAGCGGTAGATGTAGCCAAGGGCATCAAGGCAGCACTCCACGGTGAGCCTGTTATGACTGCTGTAAACATGGCTCCTGTTTCCCAGCAGGTTATGAATGTTATTACTCCTTACTTCGATTTGGCTGAGCGTCTGGGCTGTGCAGCTCGTGCTTTGGCTGATGGCGCTATCAAGAAGCTGGAGGTTACCTACAACGGCGATATTGCTGATGTAAACACTAAGATGGTAACTACTGCTGTAGTAAAGGGCATGCTGGATTCTGAGATGGAAAAGACCGTTAACTATGTTAATGCTCCTGGTTTGGCCAGGGAACGGGGTCTGAAAATCAGCGAAATTCAGGATAAGGATACTGAGCGCTTTGCCAGCACCATTACTGTTACTGCCTATACTGCCCAAAAGACTGTCAGCGTACAGGGTACTCTCTTTGGTGAGAAGGGCCGTATCATAAAGATTGACGACAACCGCGTTGATTTGGATCCACACGATTGCATCCTGATTTGCCCTCATATTAACCGTCCTGGTGTTATTGGTCAGGTTGGTTCCATTATGGGAGCCGCTGGTGTAAATATTTCCAGCATGCAGGTAGGTGCTACCAGTGTTGAAGGCACCAGCCTCATGATTCTTACCTTGGACAAGGATGTACCAAAGGATGTTATCAAGCTGATTACTTCTATGGAAGGTATCTTTGGCGCTAAGGTTATCCTTTTCGACGCTAACTAATAAATATGCCCTATGTCCCCCCAACGGGGGATATAGGCTATCTCGTTATAAATTGTGAACTAGAACCCAAGGAGGTTATTATTTTGGAAGCAAATCGTATTTATAACTTTAACCCAGGTCCATCCATGCTGCCATTGGAGGTGCTCAAGGAGGCTCAGGCTGAGTTCCTGAATTTCCAGAACACTGGCATGTCCATTTTGGAAATCAGCCATCGTGCTCCTGCCTATGATGCAGTACACAATCAGGCCAAGGCTGATATTCTGGAGCTGATGGGACTTGGTGATGATTATGAGGTTCTCTTTATTCAGGGTGGTGCCAGCATGCAGTTTGACATGGTGGCTATGAACTTTGCTACTCCTGAAAAGCGTGGTAACTATGTGCTGTCTGGCAGCTTTGCCTCCAAGGCCTGCAAGGAAGCTGAGATTCTTGGCCGTGGCTATGTGGCTGCTTCTAGCAAGGATACCAACTTCAAGCATATTCCTACTCAGGAAGAAATTAAGCTTAGCGATGATGCCGCATATCTCCATGTTTGCTACAACAACACCATTTATGGTACTGAATATCACTACATTCCTGAAACTGGCAATGTACCATTGATTGCTGATATGTCCTCTGATATTCTTTCCCGTCCTTTGGACTTCTCCAAGTTCAGTCTGATTTATGCTGGCGTGCAGAAGAATCTTGGCCCTGCTGGTGTTGCTCTGGTAGTTGCTAGACGCTCCATGCTGGAAAAGAGCCCTGAGAATCTGCCTACTATGCTGCGTTATGATACCTATTACAAGAAAAATTCTCTCTACAATACTCCTCCTGCCTTTGGCATTTACATGGTAGGCAAAACTGCCAAGTGGATAAAGGCACAGGGTGGTCTGGAGGTTATGGCAGAGCGCAACAAGAAGAAGGCTGCTTTGGTATATGATGCTATTGATAACAGCAATGGCTTCTATGCTGGTCATGCTGACAAGGATAGCCGTTCCTTTATGAATGTTACCTTCCGTCTCCCTAATGAGGAGCTGGAAAAGAAGTTTGTGGCTGAGGCTCTGGAGCAGCAGCTGGGCGGCGTTAAGGGCCATCGTTCTGTAGGAGGTATGCGTGCATCTATCTACAATGCTATGCCTTATGAGGGCTGTGAGAAGCTGGCTGACTTTATGGAGAAATTCCGCAAGGCCAATGCCTAAATAAAACTATAAAGTTCCATCAAAAAGCTCCTGAATTGGCTTCACCTGCCATTTCAGGAGCTTTTTTGCTAATAAATTCTGATTTGTAGAGTTGTAAATATAATTCAAGATGTCAAAGATTCTCGAAATACAGCCTGCGGTCATAACGACTTTTGCTCTGTCCG
>DAVZJH010000130.1:0-3076 GCA_052272885.1 Anaerovibrio sp.
CGGCAAGAAAATAAATATATAGATTTAGATATGACTATACGCAGATCTATTCAGCATCAGGTAGGGAATTTTTCTCAGGCAATGATGGCAGAAAATATTGATATGTATAAGCCTATCAGATTAAGGTAGCAGGAGAAGGAATATGGATGAATATGAAGACTATGAAGAGGAAGAATTTGTTGCCAAATCTGATAGACGATATATTGTTTTGATTATCTATGATATTGTAGATAACAAAAGCCGTCTGCGTATGGTAAAATGTTTAGAGTCGTATGGAATCCGAGTACAAAAATCTGCCTTTGAAGCATATTTAAATAAAAAGAAATATGAACAGCTGATGCATGAGGCAAGTACGATTATCAATAAAGAAACTGATTCGTTACGAATATATTTATTGGCAAATAATACATCGGTGCGTTCTTGGGGAACGGGAGATAAGCATATTGAAGATGTAATTATATTTTAAATGAGCTTGAATGTTTTTAGATTTTTAACTAAGAGAATTTGAGATAGTGGAGTGTGAATATATGGCACGAATATTATTTTCTCCTATAGGTGATACAGATCCTGTAAGATATTGTTATGATGGAGCTTGTCTGCACATAGTCAGGCATTATCATCCAGACAAGGTTGTATTGTTTCTAACCAAGGCTATGAGTGAAAAGGAAAAGAATAGTCAGCGTTATTCTAAATCAATAAAACATGTAGCTCCTGACTGCCATATAGAGATAATCCACACAGATATCGAGGCTGCTCATCTATATGATAGCTTTATAGACATATTGCCAGCCGAGGTTCACAAAATAAATACGGAAGAAAATGAGCTTCTGCTGAATCTCAGTTCCGGTACACCGCAGATCAAAACAGTAATGGCTATTTTGTCTGTAGAGAATGATCTAAAGGGGATACAGGTCATATCCCCGAATAAGGCCTCAAATAGTCAGACTCCACATATGGAGGATGAGGATGATATAGAAGCTGTGCTTCTGAATAACTTTGATGAATATCCTGAAGCTGAAAACCGCTGTCAGGAGCCACCTCTGCAGACTATACGAGCCTTTGGTGAGAGACAAAGATTGTTGTCCCTTATTCATATGTATGAGTATGCAGGTGCATATTCCTTGATTAAGGGAAGCAGCCATATTTCTCAGGAAATAAAAAATATTGTGCATCATGCAGTGCTGCGGCAAAAGATGTTGAAAAATGAGGCTAGAAAAATTTTATCTATTGTAGATGGAGTGAAATTGTTTTCCAATGTACCTGGTATTAGGAATAAAGGTCAGCAGGAAAAGGTAGAAAACTTAATAGAGTATTTGTTGAATGTAATTATTACCCAGCGCAAGGGCTATATCGGAGAATTATTGGTCAAGTGTAACAGCTATTTGTGTGAATTATTGTCGTATCATATAAATAATAATAGCAAAGTAAAGCTTACAGACTGTATGAGTGGCGAGAGACTGTCTAGACATAAGCTGCAGAATACGTATCCTGAACTGCTGGAATATCTTGATAAAAGCTTTTGGCCGGAGGAATTTAGGTCCAGTGCTCCTAATATAGGTGTATTGTGTAATATATGCTACTATATTGATGAGAGAGCATTGTTGGTGAATCAAGATGGTCATAACACTATGGTTGCTATACTTCACAAAATAGCAGATAATGATGGATTCCGCAAAATGCGTAATTCCGCTGCTCATAATATAGCAAATACCAATGAGGAACGCCTGGTGTCCATATTGGGAATGCATTCTCAGGAATTGTTGCATTTGTTGGTAAAGCTGTCAGATTGCATTCTGCCTGTTGATGTAAAAAAGGCCAGTGGCGTATATGATATACTTAATCAGGCAGTAGAGAAAAGAATCATGGTGTAATGTCTTTTTTGTTCATTGGTAGAGATTTTCTCTTGACGGCATATTGGATTATATGGTATTATATTCAGGTATGTGGGCGGTCCTCTGATCAAGGCTATATTAGAATCCAACACTTGACACGAACGTCTGTAAAGAGGAGGAAACAAAATGAACATTATTCAGGAATTAGAGAAAGAACAGCTCAGAAACGATATCCCAGCTTTCCAGCAGGGTGATACTGTAAACTGCCTGGTAAAGGTAGTCGAGGGTACTCGTGAGCGTATCCAGGCTTTCGAGGGTGTTGTAATTGCACGCTCCGGTTCTGGTGTTCGTGAGACTTTCACCGTTCGCAAGATTTCTTGCGGTATTGGTGTGGAGCGTACTTTCCCAGTACATTCCCCACGTCTGGAGAAGATTGAGGTTAAGCGTCGTGGTGTAGTTCGCCGCGCTAAGCTGTACTATCTCCGTAACCTCACTGGTAAGGCTGCTCGTATCCGCGAGAAGCGCTAATTCTGGTAATTGTAGAGGCTGCCTTCAGTGCAGCCTCTATTTTTCGTTAAGAGAGGTGCTTTTGTGAACAACTTAGGTGAAGAAATCAAGGATTGGATTGTATCCATTGTCATAGCCGTTGTTTTGGCCATGATTATTCGTAATTTTTTGGTAGAGCCTTATTTGGTGGATGGTCCATCCATGATGCCTACTTTGCAGAATCAGCAGAGATTGGTGGTCAATAGATTGATTTATCGTCTGCGGGAGCCGGAAAAGGGCGAGATTTTGATTTTCCAGTATCCCAAGGATCCTAGCAGGGATTTTATCAAGCGGGTTATTGCTGTGCCTGGTGATACTATCGAAATCAAGGACGGCAATGTATTTGTCAATGACGAGCTGCAGACTGAGGACTATATCCTGAGCAAATGCCGGGGAGATTATCCAAGGGTAAAGATTCCAGAGGGGCATATCTTTGTTATGGGTGATAACCGTAACAATTCTGAGGACAGCCGCTTCCCAGATGTAGGCTTTGTGCCTTTTGAGCTTATCAAGGGCAAGGCTATGGTGGTTTTTTGGCCTTTAGCTGATATGAAGGCATTGCCATAAGATTGGTTTAGAGCAAAAAAACAGGAATGTATTTATCAGAAAACGCCGTAAAACCCCTGTCTTTAGACATGGGTTTTACGGCGTGCAGATTGTTGACAAACTAGCATAAAGCACTCCATTCATGGTAAAAT
>DAVZJH010000131.1:0-3020 GCA_052272885.1 Anaerovibrio sp.
GAGCATTCGGTTCATACCCGGAGTGTCAGGAGTTCAAATCTCTTCGCAGCCACCATTTGAAAGTTCGAACCGTCTGCCTGATTTTATCAGGAGGCGGTTCTTTTGCTATATTATCGAAATCTGGAGGAGGTTTGTCTTTATGCCTGAGAATATTCCCTTTGCCCATCTACATGTACATACAGAGTACAGCCTTTTGGATGGAGCTAATAGAATCAAGCCTCTTGTGGCCAGAGTCAAGGAAATGGGCATGGAATATATTGCTATTACAGATCATGGCAATATGTTTGGCATTATGGATTTTTACAAGACCTGCAAGGCAGAAGGGGTTAATCCTGTTATCGGCTGTGAGGTTTATGTAGCTCCTAGAGATAGACATGAGCAGTATGAGGTAGAGGGCACCAGATATTATCATTTAATTCTTTTGGCAGAGAATAATGAAGGGTATAAAAATCTGGTTCAGCTGGTGTCCAGAGCTAATACAGAGGGTATGTACTACAAGCCAAGAGTGGACAAGGAGCTTTTGCGCAAGTATAGCAAAGGGTTAATCTGTCTAAGCGCCTGTATTGCCGGAGAGGTGCCGGCCTGGATAATTCGTGGGGATATGTATAGGGCAGAAAAGGCTCTCCAGGAATATCTGGAAATTTTTGGACCAGAGAATTATTTTATTGAAATTCAGAATCATGGTATGGCTGAGGAAAAGATTGCTATGGATGGTATTATTCCCTTGGCCAAGAAATACAATCTAGGCCTGGTGGCCACCAATGATGCTCATTATCTGAAAAAAGAGGATAGTGAGTTCCATGAGGTGCTGCTTTGTATTCAGACAGGCAAAACCTTGGATGATCCTAATAGAATGAAGTTTTCCAGTGATGATTATTATCTCAAATCACCAGAAGAAATGGCAGGGATTTTTCGGGAATACCCAGAGGCTATTGCTAATACTTTGAAGATAGCCTCCCGCTGTCATGTGGAGTTTGATTTTGATCATCGCCATTTGCCATTGTTTCCTTTGCCAGAGGGTATGACAGATGAAATGTATCTGCGGAAGCTGTGTGAGGAAAATCTGCCAGAAAAATATGATGTGATTACTCCAGAGGTAAAGCAGCGTTTGGAATACGAGCTAGGGGTTATTCACAGCATGGGCTTTGACAGCTATTTTTTGATTGTTTGGGACTTTATTAATTATGCCCGTAGTGTCAAGATTCCTGTAGGGCCGGGACGAGGCTCTGCTGCTGGCAGTATTGTGGCCTATGCCTTGGGAATAACAGATTTGGACCCCTTGGAGTACGATTTGCTCTTTGAGCGTTTCCTGAATCCAGAGCGAGTTACCATGCCAGATATTGATATTGATTTTTGTTATGTACGGCGAGAAGAGGTTATAGAATACGTAAAGCGCCGTTATGGCGAGGATCATGTTAGTCAGATTATCACCTTTGGTACTCTAAAGGCCAAGAATGCCATTCGGGATGTGGCCAGAGCTATGGGTATGCCCTATGCTGAGGGAGATAGAGTAGCCAAGCTGATACCATCAGGTCCCAAGGTTACTCTGGAGGGAACTCTGAATACAGTGGAGGCCTTTAGGCAGTTGTACAATGAGGATGCCAATGTGCAGCGGCTGGTGGATATGGCCAAGCGGGTGGAAGGACTGCGGCGGAATTGCGGCAAGCATGCGGCAGGGGTGGTAATAGCTCGCAATCCAATTACGGATTATATGCCTGTAATGATTGCCGATGGTGCCTTGGTTACTCAGTTTGAAAAGGATTTGGTAGAGGAACTGGGCCTGTTGAAAATGGATTTTCTGGGCCTGCGCACTCTAACGGTTATGGATGATGCTGTAAAAAACATCAAAAAAACTCACAATATAGACATAGATTTGCGGAAAATTCCGCATAATGATGCTAAGACCTGCGCCATGCTTTGTGACGGCGGTACAAGTGCTGTATTTCAGATGGAGTCAGCAGGCATGACTAGAATCATGCGGGATTTGAAGCCAGAGGGCTTTACGGATTTGATACCTTTGGTAGCTCTATATCGTCCGGGGCCTTTAGGCAGCGGCATGGTGGATGATTTTATTCAGGGCCGTCATGGGGAAAAGGAAGTAGTATACCTGCATCCTTTGTTGGAGCCTATTTTGAAGGAAACCTTTGGCGTGGTGCTGTATCAGGAGCAGGTTATGCAGATTGTGCAGGTACTGGCTGGCTTTAGCTTGGGCCAGGCGGATTTGCTGCGCCGTGCTATGGGTAAGAAAAAGGCAGCTATTCTAATGGCTCAAAAAGAAAATTTTCTGAAGGGTACAGCAGAAAAAGGCATCGATGATGATTTGGCAGTGAAAATCTTTGACTTGCTGACTCATTTTGCTGATTACGGCTTTAACAAATCCCATAGTGCCGCTTACGCCTGGGTGGCTTGGCAGACAGCCTATTTGAAAGCCAATTATCCTGCGGAATTTATGGCAGCAATGCTGACCAGCATTATGGATAATACAGATAAGGTTAGCAGTTATATAGAGCAGTGTCGACATATGGATATTGAGGTACTGCCGCCGGATATTAATGCCAGTCAGGTGACTTTCAGCGTAGATGGTGAAGCTATTAGATTTGGCTTGGCAGCTATAAAAAATGTAGGTGAGGGTGCCCTGTCTGTAATGGTAACAGAGCGGGAGAAAAATGGTGCATTTATCTCTCTTATGGATTTTTGTACCAGAGTGGATATGCATGCCATTAATAAAAGGCATGTAGAGAATTTTATTCGCTGTGGCTGTTTTGATTCCTTGGGCTATCGTCGTTCTCAGCTTTTACAGGCAGCACCCCGGATTATAGATGCAGCTGCTGCTGTGCAGAAGGAGCTGGCCACAGGTCAGCTGGGACTTTTTGGGGAAGAGGAAGTACAGGAGGCGGCAGAAATCAAGCTGCCGGATATTCCGGAAGCCCCCAAGGATATATTGCTGGCTTGGGAAAAGGAAATAACTGGCTTTTATATTACTGGTCATCCTCTGGATAAATATAGGAATAAAATATCTG
>DAVZJH010000132.1:0-3007 GCA_052272885.1 Anaerovibrio sp.
TGATATGATAACCACACCAAAGCGGCGGCCCATTGTTTTTGACAGAAAGGAGCAACATGGACGATACACTTCTCAAAGCTATCTCTACCACAGGCTTCCCCATTGCTGTGTCCTGCTATCTGCTAGTCAAGCTCCAGACCACCCTAGAGCGATTCTCTACTAGATTGGACGACCTGATTGTGGAACTGCGGAAAGGATACTATACCGCCAAAGTTCAATCATAAATTCAATTGCCTAGCATCTTTTACTATGTTATAATTAAATTAGAAACATGCTTTCTTATGTGAAAGTAGGATTATATGACAAACAGAAAAATTCGCGATACTGTTTTTTGCCATTTCATGAGTAATGAATCACATCTTTTGTCACTCTGTAATGCTCTAAATGACACAGGTTATGACGAATAATGTTATGAAGGATTACCTACGAAATAATCAGAAGGAGGTTATAGATATGTTTGGTTTTGAATGGAATGAAAAAGAGGCACCTCCCCCCAGAGGATGCTATGAAAGCTCTAGGAATCGCACCTTCCGAATTTAGTCGTTACCTTACCTTGCTCTAATGAATTGACACTCCCATTTAGTTAGACCTATACCAACCACAAAAATCCCCTAAAGCTGTCTTTTCCTGACCTGCTTTAGGGGATTTGCTTTTTGGGGTGTGATATTTTTGAGTTTTTAGCTGGACTTAGTTTTTGTCCTCATAGCCGTTTGGATGGTTCTGATGCCATTTCCAAGCGGTGCCGATAACATCGTGTACATCGGTGAAGCGTGGCTTCCAGCCCAGTACCTTTCTAGCCTTTTCGCTGGAGGCAATAAGCTGGGCAGGATCCCCGGCTCTGCGGGCACCCATTTCTACCTTGATGTCCTCACCGGTAGCTTCCTTGGCTGCCTGAATCATTTCCTTTACAGAGAAGCCCTGGCCATTGCCCAGATTGAAGATATTGCTATCCCCACCCTTGCGGAGATAGTCTACAGCCAATACATGGGCATCTGCCAAATCCAGTACATGGATATAGTCTCTCAGACAGGTTCCATCTGGAGTTGGATAGTCATCGCCGAAGATGGTAATATGATCCCGCTTGCCCAGTGGCACCTGCAGAATCAAAGGAATCAAATGAGTCTCAGGATTGTGATCCTCACCGATGGAACCATCCTCCATGGCACCAGCAGCATTGAAATAACGCAAGGATACATAGCGGATGCCATTGGCCTGGCTTACCCATTTCATCATCTTTTCCATAATCAGCTTGGACTGACCATATGGATTGGTAGGCTCAGTACGATCATCCTCCATAATAGGAATCCGCTCAGGCTCGCCATAGGTAGCAGCCGTAGAGGAAAAGACAATCTTGTCCACACCGTTTCTTACCATAGCTTCCAGCAGTACCTGCATACCATATACATTGTTGTTAAAATACTTCAATGGCTGAGTAACGGATTCACCCACCAAGGAATTGGCTGCAAAATGTACCACGCTGTCAATCTTGTTCTCAGTAAAAATCTTGTCCAGAATGGCTGCATCACGAATATCTCCCTCATAGAACTTTGCCTTTGGGTGCACAGCCTTTATATGACCAGTCTGGAGATTATCTACAATTACAACCTCCTCACCCTTATTAATCAAAGTATAAACTGTATGAGAGCCAATATAACCAGCTCCACCACAAACCAAAACTGCCATCTTTTTTTCCTCCTATAATAATTTGTGTAAGTAATGCACAATACTATGTAATTCTCAACCTAAGGACATGCTATGTGCTGTTGACGGCATATTTATGAGCCTCGCTTCTTAACGAATGCAAGCCGTTAGAAGCTGAACGATGTGATAGCTTCTAACGAGATTGAATGAGTTTAGCAGCGTGAGGCTCATATATATAGTGCGAACGTGCCGGCAACAGCACTATAGCATGGCTTTGTATTGTGAATATCTGTGAATACACTACCTTAGAGTCAGCCCATGTACCCTGCACAGGCATTCTTCGTGCCTGAAAGGGTACATGGGGTGATTCCATAAAAAATTGCTTACTGGCAACTTGCCACAAATCTATCAAAAGCCTCCATGCCGGCTGTATCTCTCTTGAATACACCTGCATCTGTCAGTACCTGCATAAATACCTTGCCGATTTCATCCTTGATAATTCTTTCCACATTGTCAGCATTTACCTCTGGATGCTGGGCCTTGATTTCCTTGTACCAAGCCCCATGTACAGCCAGCTTTTCATTATCCTCAATGGACTCCTTGCCAGATAGCCAAGCCTCGGCAATCAGAGCCATATTCTCCTTGAGGCGAGGTGGCAGTACAGCCAGGCCCATAACCTCAATCAAGCCGATATTTTCCTTCTTGATATGATGTACATTGGCATGTGGATGGAAGATACCTAGAGGATTCTCCTCATCAGTGCGATTGTTCCGAAGCACCAGATCCAACTGATAAGCCTTACCTGCTCTCCGGCAGATTGGGGTAATGGTGTTGTGAGGCTCGCCCTTGGTTTCAGCATAGATACCTACACTTTCATCGCTATAGCCTCTCCACTGGTTCAGAATCTTCTCCGCCAAATCAATCAGCTGCTGGAGATTCTCAGAGGTAAGGCGCAGAGCACTCATAGGCCACTTTACCCGTCCAGCCTGAACATCTGGGAAGCCTGCAAAGCTGTATTCCTTTTCCACAGGAGCCTTGGCCATAGCAAAGGTATAATGTCCCCCCTGATAATGGTCATGGGA
Organism: Anaerovibrio sp.; assembly: GCA_052272885.1. Lineage (GTDB taxonomy): Bacteria > Bacillota > Negativicutes > Selenomonadales > Selenomonadaceae > Anaerovibrio. The sequence continues at coordinate 2,724 of DAVZJH010000132.1, forward strand.
CAGAATAGAGCCGCCTACAATTGGCAAATCTGCATTGGAGCCAGCAAAATAATGTGGGAAGATGGTAACAAACTGAGTAAGATTCTCAAAGGTACTGCGGGAAATCTTCATAGGCACATGCTCACCATTCAGGATAATGCAGTGCTCATTGTAATAGGTATATGGGGAGTACTGCAGGAACCAGCTCTTGCCATGGAAATCCAAAGGAATCAGACGGTGAGTCTGGCGGGCTGGATGGTTGCCCGGCCAGCATAGCCCTCGTTTTCCCGACACAGCAGGCACTT
>DAVZJH010000133.1:0-2933 GCA_052272885.1 Anaerovibrio sp.
CATAGGTAAAAATTTCCATATATTTTTTTGTATTGAAAAAAACATTTTTTATATCGTACAATAATACATGGGGATAAGAGGCTCTTCGGGAAGAGAGTCTTGCATAAGGAAGTTATAATGGTACAGAAATTTATTTGTACCAGCCATTTTTAGTTGGGAGCTTATTATATGGAAATGGGTCAGGAGGATTTGCTTGCGTTAACAGAAAACGTAATCAATGAATATCTGCAAGAGGGTTCAATTGAGGGATTATCATTGATGATGGATCCGGATATTATAGCCTATAGTCAATTAAATGTGAATTATGTGCGGGGAGATTGGAATGTAAGGCAGTTTTTGAACCGAGAGTATGAGCGCTGGTCGCCTCTTTCCCTGAATCGCTGCAAGATGCGCTGCACTATGACTGGTGAGGGGGCATCTGTTGTGGTGCGCCTAATACTTACCTGTACCAAGGCCAAAAAATTAATCTTCCTAAATATAACTGTTATGTACAAATTTCAGGAGGACGATTGCCCTGTTATTACAGGTATTCATATTGACCGGGATTATCGTCATGAGAATACCTATAGGTCTGTTAATCAGGGCAAGCTGAACGGGGTTGTGGTGGATTATCTGGCTACCTATGATGAGCTGACAGGTATCTACAACAAGCAGGCTTTTTACGCCAAAACTAAGGAAATGCTTTTGGACAATCCTGATAAGAATTTTGATTTATTGCGGATAAATATTGAGCGCTTCAAGGTGTTGAACGATCTTTTTGGAGAGTCTATAGGAGACAAGCTGTTGCAGTATATAGGCAAGTTCCTGAAGGAACTCAATTTGCCTCTCTGTGTCAGTGGTAGATTATATGCAGATAATTTTGTTGTTTGCTATGAGGCAGGCAAGGGCGATTCCCAGCGTATGATTAACACCATGCAGATGGTGGCAGACAGTTTTGCCATTAACAATCGCACTATTCTTAGCTTTGGCCTTTATCGTATTGAGGATAAAACTCTGCCTGTAAGTGTAATGTGTGACCGTGCCAATATGGCTCTATGGAAAGCCAAGGGGAATTTTAAGAATCCATATTGCGAATATGATGAACAAATGCGTCAGCAGGTGCTGAAGGAGCAAAAAATCATTAATGCTATGGAAATGGCCATTCAGAATAAGGAGTTCACCCTGTATCTTCAGCCAAAATATGACATAGAACAAGGCAACATTATAGGTGCCGAGGCTTTGGTGCGCTGGATTAGCCAGAAAAATGGCTTTATTTCTCCAGGAGATTTTATTCCAGTATTTGAAAATAATGGCTTTGTTTACGAAGTGGACAAATTCATTTGGGAGGAAAGCTGCCGCTATCTGCGGAAATGGCTGGATGAAGGCCGGGAGGTACATCCTATATCTGTTAATGTATCTCGTATAGATCTCTATGATCCCAAGCTGGTACAGCATCTGGTGGATTTGCGAGAAAAATACCAGCTGCCATCACAGTATCTGGAGCTGGAAATTACAGAAAGTGCTTATACAGAGGATCCAGAGCAGATTATTACTATTACCCGCCAGCTGCGGGAGGCTGGTTTTGTGATTCTCATGGATGATTTCGGTACAGGCTATTCTTCCTTGAATATGCTGAAGGATATTCAGATTGATGTGTTGAAGCTGGATATGGGCTTTTTGAAAAGCTCGGATCATTCTGCCAAGGGCGGTAATATTCTTACGGCTATTCTCAAAATGGCGGAAAGCTTGAACATACAGACCATTGCTGAGGGTGTGGAGACCAAGGAGCAGGTAGAGTTCCTGAAAAGCATTGGTTGTAAATATGTTCAGGGCTTCTACTATTCCAAGCCATTGCCTGTTGATGAATTTGAAAAGCTGATTCCTAATATAAAAGAGTAAAAAATGTGTCCGAATATAATCTGAACTGCACCCCATTTGTTAGACAGTATGATATACTATCTAACAAATGGGGTGTTTTGCTATGCCAAAAGGAGTACCAAACAAACGATATACGCCGGAATTCAAAAAAACTGGTGATTGAAACCATGCAGGAAGAGAAATTGAGTTACTACTGCCGCACCTTTCACGGAACAATCTTGTTGAAATAAATATCTTCTGCATGTATAATTGTGCATAGACGGGAGGGCTTTTGATATAAAAATTGTGAAAGGCAGGAAGATATATGCTCAATCAACTTCTTATGGAAATGATATATTATTACAGAGGCGATGCAAAGCGCATTCAGCATTTCATAAAAGTTCATTCTTTTGCAAAACTGATAGGTGAAATGGAACATATAGAGCCGGAAACCATGCGGGTGCTGGAGGTTGCAGCCTATGTGCATGATATTGGGATTAGACCTGCCGAAACAAAATATGGCTCATGCAACGGAAAATTACAGGAGCAGGAAGGACCTGCGGTAGCAAAAGAAATGTTAGGCAGACTGGGCTTTGATGAGAAATTGACCGAGCGTGTCTGCTACTTAGTGGGACACCATCATACTTATACAAATATAGATGGAATAGATTATCAGATTTTAGTAGAAGCTGATTTTCTAGTAAATTTATATGAGGATAATCTGAGCCGAAATACAGCGGTCTCTGTATGCAAGAAAATATTTAAAACGCAAAGCGGAAAACATATCTGCCGCGTTATGTTTGATTGTGAAAAGGAAGTTTAAAGATGAAAAAAGAATATACTTTTAATTAACGACAAAAACACGCACTCAGTATTCTGCTCTCAATCGCTCAACTGCCCCGTGCATCCTGAAAAAACCACCTAAGTGCGATTCATCAACGCACAAAAGAAAGTACCCCGTTTTCGGTCATCACTCCGAAAGCGGGGTACTCTTGGTATTCGTGTGTCTTTTCACACTCCATGAGCATAAGTATATCGTGATATTTGCTTTTTTCAATACAGATATTTTTTGGTAGATTGTATAATCAACTTGAACA
>DAVZJH010000134.1:0-2908 GCA_052272885.1 Anaerovibrio sp.
CCATTCATCTCCCACCTAAGAGGTAGGAGTCTTCTGGCTAAAAAGATAAATAATAACAAAATAGCATAGAAACAATATAAAGAAAACTATACCTTTTTTGCTAAATTATACATACTAAACTTCTATAATGGAATACCTCAATATGGGACTAAGGTCTGTTCACAGATATGAGACAAAGCCGTATAATGTACACAAATGAATACAAAGTACACAATTAATACATAGGGGATTATGAATACAAACTGCACAGCAATTTTCATAGATGTATACCATGTGTACTTTGTATAATTACGGAATTTTATCATTACGGAGGTGTGAGTTATGGATATGGCAATTATTGATGGAGCACTTAAGCTGTTTATGTTGGCAGGAGTTATTCGTCTCATTAGGTAAAATTGATACTACTAATTTCATAAAAATGTGATAGGGCCTAGAGAATATTACTGATTCTCTAGGCCCTGTTTTCTTAAAATAAATTATCAGGGAAAAATATCAGATATTTTTCCCCATATCATAGGCTTTGGCAAGGGCTGGGTGGTTGGCGATTTCCCCTGGGCCGGTAACACCTCCAGCAAAGAGACTGCCAGCCAGCTCTGCCTTGGCGAAGCACTCTATCCAGCCCTCCAGACCGTTAACGGCTCTATCTGCCACATGAGGGCCATCATCTGCAGCTGTGGACAGCATATAAACATCTCTGAATTTGTAATCCGCAGAAAAAAGAGGATTCATTCTATCCAGCAGGGTTTTCATCTGTCCCGCCATTTCATAGTAGTAAATAGGCGTAGCATAACAAATCACATCTGTCGCTAACATTTTCTCTGCAATTAGATTAGCATCATCCTCAATAACACATTGACCAGTGCTCTGACAGGAAAGACAGCCTACACAATATTCAATCTGTCTGCCAATCAAGCTGATTAATTCCACCTGATGACCAGCCTCCTTGGCACCTTTGGCAAATTCCTCAGCCAGGGCATGGGAATTACTATTCTTACGCAAGCTGGTGGAAATAACAAGAACCTTTTTACCCATTTTTATCAACCTCCTCAATTAATACACAAGTTAAGTTTAACACCTAAAGCAGGCTTCAAGTCAACAATATTTTTAGTAATAATATTTATTTTAGTACGATAGTGTGCTAAAATGATAGAAACTGAATTGATTTGCTTTTTTCAGTAATAAATCGCCAATATTGCATATGGAAGGACTTGATAAAAATGATGTCACTGAATTTTCAGGCTGAGAAACATGAAAAATTAATTGTAGAGCGCAAAAAAAAGTGCACTGTCCGTCTAGGTGATGTAAGTGATAAATACCCAGAGGGCTCTATCGTTTGGATTACTGCCGGCAAGAAATTTACTCCTAAAAAGCATTTGTATACTGCTTATCTGGATAAGGTTCGGGTTAAGACTATGGAAAACCTTACCTCTGAGGACCTTGGACAGCAGAATCCAGATATTAATTCCCGTGAGGAATTAATTGCAGATTTTGAGCGTATCTACAAGAAGCGTATTTCTATGGATGATACTGTAACTGTTATTTATTTCACTGAGGTATTTGGTGGTTAATATGGCAAAGGAAATAAAGGTAGGTCTTGTTAATGAGGCTAAAACTCAGGTAACTGAGGCAAATATTGCCAGCACTATGGGCAGCGGCTCCCTGCGGGTTTTTGCTACACCAGCTATGTGTTGTCTGATGGAAAAGGCAGCCTCTGAATTAATGGATTCTCTGGTGGAGGAGGGCAGCACCACAGTGGGAACAGCACTGAATATTGCCCATACTGCTGCTACTCCCATAGGCATGGAGGTAGTGGCAACAGCGGAGATTACCGCTGTGGAAGAGCGTAAAATATCCTTCCGGGTTACAGCCAGGGATCAGGCTGGTGAAATAGGTGCAGGCACCCATGAGAGATTTATTGTCTTTAAGGATAAATTCCAAGCCAAGACAGATGCCAAAATAGCCAAGGACTAAGGAGAAGTTTAGAATGATAACAGGTCAGACAAAAAATTTTGGTGTTATAGGTCACCCAATTGGTCATTCGCTATCTCCTGCCATGCAAAATGCAGGGATTCAGGCTGCAGGTTTGGATTGTGTCTATATAGCCATGCCTGTGGAGGAAGAGGATTTGGCTCAGGCTGTAACAGGGCTGAAAACCTTGGGCTTTCATGGCTTCAATGTTACCATTCCCCACAAGCAGGCGATAATGCCTTTTCTAGATGCTATAGATGAGGATGCCAAGGTTATTGGTGCCGTAAATGCTGTAGCTATACAGGATGGCTTTATGACCGGCTACAATACAGATGTGGTAGGCTTTTTGCAGGGGATGCACAATCAAGGTTTTTCCCCTGCTGGCAAGCATGCTGTGCTGTTGGGAGCTGGAGGAGCAGCCAGAGCTATTATCTGGGGCCTAATCAAGGAGGGAGTTGCCTCCTTAACCATTGGTGTTCGCAATGTGGTCAAGGCTCAGGCTGTGGCAGATTACTTCCGGCCTTATATGCAGATTCAGGTTATGGATTGGCAAAGTTGGGAATTTCGTCGGATGCTGATACAATCCCAGCTGTTGATTAATTCTACACCTCTGGGTATGGAGCCCAATACTCTTGCCATGCCTCCAATAGATTGGGCCGCAGTACCAGCGGGAATTTTTGTATATGATATTATCTATACCCCGGCAGAAACCATGTTTTTGCGTATGGCCAGAGAGCATGGATGTCAGACTCTCAATGGAGAGGACATGTTGGTAGGTCAGGGAGCAGAGGCCTTCCGCATCTGGACAGGACACCAGCTGCCTACAGAGCCAATGGCTCAGGCTTTGCGGAAATGCTTGGAAAATCAATAATCATATCAATTTGGCGGTACAGCCTGACAAAATTTTTGTTAAGGCTGTCGCCTTTTTATTTTTACTCAG
>DAVZJH010000135.1:0-2816 GCA_052272885.1 Anaerovibrio sp.
CAATATCTATAAGAACTTCCTATAAAATTACCGTAAAATAGAAGGCACTACCGATAGACGGTTAGCCCGATTTGAAGCGAGAAATGGCCGCTTAGTTTACCGGACGTGGGCGGCTATTTCTGTTTATTAATATCCTTGCCAATTGTATAGCCTAAGGCTATACAGGCAATTATCAGACTAAATACGCTGATGAACTGCTCTATCGACATGACATCACTTCCCCTCCTGTAGATTTCCTAATGGATTTCTATATGAAAGAGGGTCACAGTCCCTCTGACGAGGGCTAACCGCCTACCGTTATGATAGTGCCATTCTTATTATACTAACTATACTGTATGTTTGCAACAAAAAACTCCAGCGAAAACTGGAGTTTTTTGTTACATATTTTTAAGATGGAAAATAGCGATTTCTGGCGGACAGCCCAATCGAAAAGGAAACCAGCTTCCATTGCCGCAATGAACATAGAGAGCTGTATTTCCCTCATGATACCAGCCCCGCATATATTTAAATATTGGAGGAGCTACAGACCTACCCAGAAACCCCAGCTGTCCACCATGGGTATGACCACTTAGCACCAGATCCGCATTATATTTAGTAGCTGTCTTAACAAAATCCGGATGATGGGCCAATAGTATTTTTATAGCATCGGATGGAATATCCTCCATAGCCATCCCTGTATAGGCCTCCTGCAGCAGCTGAAACTGCTCCCTTTGCATAGGATAATCCACTCCAGCAATATACAGTGGCCGCTCACCCTGCAAAACCACGGCATGATTATTCACCAGATTATGTATTCTTGTTTCTGCCAGAGCTGTTTCCAGAAGGGCAATTCCCCGAAAATGCTCATGATTTCCCCGACAATAATAGATACCGTAAGGAAATCTTTCCACATAGCTGTCTACCAACCTGGCAGCCTTGATAGTCATAGCTGCGTTGTCAAACAAATCTCCCGTAATCACCAGCACATCAGGCTTTTGCTGGGCAGTTTTTTCCAGCAAATCCCCTAGCATATCCAAATCAAAAAAAGGCCCTAGATGAATATCACTAAGCTGTGCAAGAGAAAAGCCCTCCAGTTCATCTCCCAGCTTCTCTATAGGCACATCATAGGCACGAAGCACCGTTTCATTTCGCTCCACCAGAGAACCATAAAAGCTGGCTCCTGCTGCTATACAGGGCAGAACCAAGGCTCCCTTAGCAAATTTCCTCCGGGATTCATCCACAGGCACCTGCCGGCAACGCCCAACAATATATCTTATCAGCAAGGCTACAGCCAGCAATCCTATAGAAAATATCTGCAGCATCAGCCAGATGGCAATGGTCTGCAATATCAGCTCAGCCATTGGGCCAGTATAATTCCGTCCCCAGCATACCCCTAGACCCAAAATAGAGGCTATATTCAGCACCAGCCCCCATCGCTGCAGCCTTACATACCTTTCTCCCCACATCTGCCTTTGCAATATATGTCCCACAATATGCAGTAGGGAAATAAAAACTGCCACTATAACCATAAAGCCCATACCATTACCTCGCTTGACAATCACATCTACATTTCTATCCAGTAGTATGACATAAATTTATGAAAATAATCTTAATACAGCTTTTGTGGCAATATGCCACAAAATATGCTATAATTAAAGTGAAGTGTAAGGAGGTGTCCTCTATGTCAACAGTAAGTGTAAGAATTGACTCTGACCTATATTCTGAGGCCTGTCTAGTTGGCAAAGTAGAACAGCGCAGTGCCAGCCAGCAGTTAAATTATTGGGCCAAGCTGGGGAAAAACGCTGCTGCCAATCCGGATTTACCTATCGAGTTTATCAAGGATGTGCTACTAGCCAAAGAGCTGCCTACAGAATCCTTTGAATTTAGAGAGGAATAGATATGGAAATAGTACAATCCCCTCTATTTAAAAGAGCTTATAAAAAGCTTCATGGGCAGGAATTAAAAACAACTAACATGGCAATAAAAAACATTATGGCCAACCCTGAAATAGGAACAGAAAAGAAACAGGATTTGGCAGGTATTAGAGTCTATAAATTCAAGGTTAGTGGCAAACAGTTCCTTCTTGCCTACAGCTTCGATCCAGTAACTCTAAAGCTGATTATGCTAGGAGTACACGAGAATTTTTACAGAGATTTGAAGAATTATCTATATTAATAAAGTTGGCCTTTCTGGTATTAAGAAGGCCAACTTTTTTTATACAACAAAAAACCGGACATAATGTCCGGATAATTTCTGGTGCGGTTGATGGGACTTGAACCCATACGTCTTGTGAACACTACCCCCTCAAAGTAGCGCGTCTGCCAATTCCGCCACAACCGCATATTCAATTGAAGTATTAATTTTGAAAATAAAAATGGTGCGGTCGAGAGGACTTGAACCTCCATGATATTGCTATCACTAGCGCCTGAAGCTAGCGCGTCTGCCAATTTCGCCACGACCGCATATTACTTATTTAGTTTAACATCTTTCAGTGATGTTGTCAAGCGTTTTTTTATTTTTTTTGGTGCCGAGGACCGGAATCGAACCGGTACGGTTGTTTCCAACCGCGGGATTTTAAGTCCCGTGCGTCTGCCAGTTCCGCCACCCCGGCAGCAACTAATGGAGCGGGTGATGGGAATCGAACCCACATGACCAGCTTGGAAGGCTGGGGCTCTACCATTGAGCTACACCCGCAGGTCATCAATGGAGCTGGCGAGAGGAATTGAACCCCCAACCTGCTGATTACAAGTCAGCTGCTCTACCAATTGAGCTACACCAGCGTATTAATGGTGCCTCAGAGCGGAATCGAACCACTGACACGGGGATTTTCAGTCCCC
>DAVZJH010000136.1:0-2798 GCA_052272885.1 Anaerovibrio sp.
GATAAAGAACCAAAAACTACTTTTTAAAGTGGACTCACTTAAAACAACCTAAAAACAAATGAAAAGAATATTTTTAAGTGCTTTTCTGTTGGTTTCCTTGAGCCTTTCTGCTCAGAATATAGATAGAAAGCAGGTAGTAGAGAGGAATAATCCTCATGTAGTGACGATGGATTCGTTGAATTCTCTGTCTGTGGGTAATGGTGGCTTTGCCATGACTGTAGACGGAACGGGTCTTCAGTCTTTCCCTAAGTCTTATTCCAAGGGCGTTCCTTTGGGTACCATGAGTGATTGGGGCTGGCATTCATTTGCCAATCCTAAGAATTATCAACCGGAAGAAAGTTGGCGTTATTATGACTATGGAAGAGGAAGAAAGGAACCATACGCTACCCAGATTAAGGAAGATAAGAGAAAGAAGGCTGCAGGAGATTGGTATCGTGTCAATCCTCATCGTCTGCATTTGGGTACATTGGGACTCTCTCTGGGGTCTGATCCTAAGAATATACAGCAGGTTAACCAAATTTTGAATATGTGGGATGGAATGATTAAGAGCAGCTTTATTTATCATGGTCGTGCTTATCAGGTAGAGACCACTTGTCATCCAGAGCTGGATATGATTGCTACTCACGTCCAGTCTAAAGGTTCAATCTCATTTGATATCCGTTTTGCTTATCCTACAGGCGGTCATTGTGATGATGCCTGCGATTGGAATAAAGATCATCTTCATTCTACAATGCTTGTTTCACAGGATAAGAATTCTGCCGTATTGAAACGAACTATCGATGAAACCGTCTATTTTGTGATGTTAAGATGGCAGGGTACAGCTAAACTCAAGCAGAAAGGCAAGAACTTCTATCAGCTTCAGTCAAAGTCTGCTGACTTGAAGTTGACCTGTGAATATGCAGAGCAGGTATCTTCTGTGAGCAAGACCTTTGCTGAGGTTGCGGATGCAGCCAAGGCTTATTGGAATCGCTATTGGCAGAAAGGAGCGATGGTAGATTTCGGACAGTGTAAGGATCCTCGTGCTCAGGAGATGGAGCGCCGTGTAGTGTTGAGCCAATATCTGCTGGCTATTCAGGATGCAGGTGAAACTCCTCCTCAGGAAACCGGTCTTACCTATAATTCCTGGTTTGGCAAGTTCCATTTGGAGATGATTCTCTGGCATCAGGCACAATTTGCCTTGTGGGGACATCCTGAATTGTTGGAGCGTTCTTTATCCTGGTATTTTAAGGCAGAGCGGAATGCCCGCAAGATTGCCCAGCGACAGGGATTCAAGGGAGTAAGATGGATGAAAATGACCGATCCGGATGCTGGAGAGGCTCCTTCCAATGTGGGAAGTTTCCTGATTTGGCAACAGCCACACCTGATTTATCTGGCAGAATTGCTTTATCGTGCTGATCCTTCGCCAGCCATCTTGCAGAAATATGCGAAGTTGGTCGATGAAACCGCTGAATTTATGGGCGACTTTGCAGAATATGATAAGGAGAAAGACCGTTATATTCTTCGTGGTTGTATTGCTGCTCAGGAAACCTTGCCAGCCGCAACAACCGTGAATCCTCCTTTCGAACTCAGTCAGTGGCATTGTGCCTTGAAGATTGCGCAGGAATGGCGTGAACGCCTAGGTAAGGCTCGTGATGCTCATTGGGACGACATTATAGCCAAGATATCTCCTCTTGCCTCTAAGGACAGTTTATATCTTGCAGCAGAAACCGAGCCTGATACCTATACCAAGGTTCGTATGTTCAGTGATCATCCTGCTGTGATGGGTGCTATCGGTCTGTTCCCATACAATAGTAGAATGATTGATTTTTCCAAGATGAAGAAGACTGAACAGTGGATTTGGAAGAATTGGAAATGGAATACTTCCTGGGGCTGGGATTATCCGATGATGGCTATGGGAGCTGCCCGCATGGGAGAACCTGAGAATGCAGTAGGTGCTTTGCTGATGCACCAGCAGAAGAATACTTATCTGGTAAGCGGTCATAACTATCAGGATACCCGTTTGCGCCTGTATCTTCCTGGCAATGGAGGATTGTTGATGGCTGTAGCCATGATGTGCGCAGGGTGGGATGGCAGTATTCATCCGAATCCAGGATTCCCGCAGGATGGCAATTGGAACGTGAAATGGGAAGGGTTGAAACCTTTGCTTTAATAATAAGATTTATCATCAAGAATAAAGAAAATGTTAGAAAGTCATTATTATAAGGATATGATAGAGGCTGGCTGTGATGAGGCTGGTCGTGGATGCTTGGCAGGCAGTGTCTATGCTGCTGCTGTTATTCTTCCACCCAATTATCAGAACGCTGATTTAAACGATAGTAAGAAGCTCACTGATAAGAAGCGCAAGGCGCTCCGTGAGCAGATAGAGCGTGATGCCGTGGCATGGGCTGTGGGCATTGTTACGCCTGAAGAAATCGATAAGATTAATATCCTCAATGCCAGTTTCCTGGCAATGCACCGTGCCTTGGACCAGCTCAAGGTTCGTCCTGAGGCAGTTATTGTGGATGGTAACCGGTTTAAGCCTTATAAGGATTTGCCTTATACAACCATCGTAAAGGGTGACGGCAAATATCTGGCAATTGCTGCGGCAAGCATCCTTGCCAAGACCTATCGTGATGATTACATGGATGCGCTTGCAGAAGAATATCCGCAATACGACTGGAAAGGCAACAAGGGATATCCTACCAAGAAGCATCGTGCAGCCATCAGGGAATTTGGTGTTACGCCTTATCATCGTATGAGCTATAATCTTCTAGGCACCGGTGAACTCTCACTCGATTTTAAAGACTAGGCATCATAGC
>DAVZJH010000137.1:0-2757 GCA_052272885.1 Anaerovibrio sp.
ATATTAGTATATAGCTAATGTATATTTATATTTTCCAAAATAAAAGCTCCCTCAGAAACCATCCATACCAATGATTCCTGAAGGAGCTACTATATATACTTCTTTAGCTTTGCAGCACAGCGGCTACTCTAGCCTGAAATTCTTCTAGCTTGTCAATATAGCTATCCACAATAGTCTGGCAATATTCCTTTACCACCAATCCATCATAATCATGAGACAGCTGATTGCGAACCTTTAGCATTTCCATCCATTCATCACCTTGAATCAGCCTAGCCTTGAAGGAATGTCGCAATACCTCTCTGGGAGAGCCTGCCACAAAATCCGTAATCTCATAATGCTGCCACAGAATATCCTTCATCACCTTCCAAGCCAAATCAAATGTTATTGAAAACTTCGCACTTGTACCACTTAAAACAAAAGAATCTGTCATATCTCGTTTCCTTGCTTCTGCCAAACTAGCTAAGGAGTTCTTATAGGATTCAAACCGCCGAATAAATTTCTCGTCCATATTCCCTAATATCCTCCAACAAAAGATTATTTTTACATTCATCCAAGGATAATACATCCACAGTATATAGGGTAGGAATATTTTCCATTTCTTCTTGCAAGGCCCCTATATCAACCACGCCAGAAACAGCTATATCAATGTCACTTTCTGGACGATAAGTTTGCTTGGCTCTTGAACCATATAAAACCACCTTAGTAGCATTATATTTTCTACATATCCCAATTATTTCTCTGTAGATTTCCTCCAAGGTCATACCTATCACCATCCATATATTCAAAGCTTATTCCGCAGTGGTTGGAATTGCGTAGATTACCTCGTCGTTGCGAGTCTGGATATACAGCTCGGTGCCCTCTGGCAGGTCGATATTCTTGCCGTTGACAAAGGCACCGCCAATAATGCCAATTGGCCCCAGCACCAGCATACCGGCAATGCTTGCCCCAGCAGCCATTCCTAGCTGCTCCATGCTTTTCTTGGATTCCTCACCTAACACCATATCCAGCTGACGGCCATCCACCGCAGTCAAATACTTGAAATCAACCTCAATCTCTGCATTGCGGCCAAAATTCTTGGCCTGGCTAACCTTGGTTACAACACCCTCGCCAGCAGCTCCTTCAGTAAACAACAGCATACCATCCTCAATAACATCCTCAGCAGCCTTAAGGCGAACTACATCACCTTTTTTCAGATTCTTGGCATTAAGTCTATCCACCAAAGCTACCTTAGCCAAGGTATTGGCTGGAATAGTAGTCTGCACCAAAGGAATAGTCTTGGAGCCAAAGGCAAATTCGGACAAGGCCTCTACCCTGGACTTAAAGGTACCTGTGGAGGTTTTGCCTTGTACATTAATCTCCATATCCGTTACCCGCTGCTGCATACAGTCCATACTTACCTTGTGGGAAATAGTCCACTCCAAAGCATTCATCTGAGTAATCAGGGAAGGACTGATGGAATTGTCATAGGTGGCATCATATAAGGCATTAATGCGATCCATCATACTGCCCTCAGTATGCACTCCCTCAAAGTCCTTTTCCAGCTTGCCAATTCTATCTGCCAAAGGACCTGTCTGGGCTGTACCATATAAAGTAACCTCCACGGCAGCCAGCTTGTCATCTGCTGTATTGGCTACATCTGCAAAGGCTGTTCCTGTCATAGTAAACATCAAAACTGCACACATCAGCAGGCTCATTAACTTTCTTACCATAAAACCACTCCTCCTTAATCCATTTCCCAACTCTCTATACATCTTCCCCAGCAGATTGTTATTGACTGGCCCCCATCGCCTATATAGATTCGGAACAATGGTGGCCTCGTTTCAATCTGCTATTCTTCTACATACTAACATTATACTGATAATCCACGGCAAATGCAAAACCCAATTAGATTTGTAATCCAATTCTAATCTATCCCCTGATTACTAGCATCTCATTTTACCCCATGCTAACTGGTGCTAAGGCTCCCCTCATTTTACAAATATTATTAAAAATTTTACTGGACATTATTTCAAAATTTGTATATACTATCGGTGAACGTTAAGTTCAACTCAAAAGCACTTATATTTTTTGTTATTTTCATGTGCTGGACCGAAGGGATGCAATCTTCGGTCATTTTTTTGCAAAAAATTAGGGACTAAATGCCAAACAGCATTAGTCCCTTTTCTATTTAGCGATTTTCCAATATAGAACCAGCTGAGAAAAAAAGCCTGCCTACCGCAATTTTTTATTAGCGATTTTTCAGATACTCAGCCACCTGCTGTAATGCCTTGCCAGCGGCCTCAATGGTTCTATCAATTTCCTCATCAGTATGAGCGCCAGACATAAACAAGGTCTCAAACTGACTAGGGGCAATATAGATGCCCTGCTCCAGCATAGCCTTGAACCATACCTTGAAGGCTTCCTGATCTGCTGCCGCAGAGGTTTCATAATCCACAACCTCCACAGGGCTGAAGAAGAAACCAAACATGGAACCAGCCTGCTGTACCTGTAGGGTAACACCAGCCTCCTTGGCCTTCTGTGCCACCCCTAGAACCAGCTTCTTGGTCTTGATGGTCAGTACCCGGCTATAGTCAGGCTCTCCTGGCTCTGGCGGAGCAGTAATTATCTTCAAGGTCTCCAAGCCAGCAGTCATAGCCAAAGGATTGCCGGAGAGAGTACCAGCCTGATATACAGGGCCAGCAGGGGAAACCTGCTCCATTATCTCCCGACGACCGCCGTAGGCAGCCACAGGCAGACCGCCGCCAATAATCTTGCCCA
>DAVZJH010000138.1:0-2580 GCA_052272885.1 Anaerovibrio sp.
TGGGACACACGGAAATCTACGCTTGGGGAGAGCGTGTAAGACATATAGACTACGGTCTATATGCAGTGCTCAGGGAACCAAGAATCCCCTGCCTTTAGGCATGGGGAGTGTCAAAGAAGTGTGGAGTGATGATAGATTATGCAGGTTGTTGTACTAGCCAGTGGCAGCAAGGGTAATGCTACCTTTGTGGAAATGGATGGTATAAGAATATTAATAGATGCAGGAATTAGTGCCAGACGGATTAAGCAGGAGCTGGCGGCCCTGGGGGAAAATGTAGAAATGCTGGATGGTATTTTTGTTACCCATGAGCATGGGGATCATATTAAGGGATTGCCTAATCTGGTTAAGAAATATGGCATTCAGATATATTCCCGCCCTGCTACCTTTCGGGCTATGAGCTGTTATGAGGAGCTGCCGGGGGATTGTGTCAATCCAATTATTGACAGGATTCAGCTGGGGCGGGTGGCTGTAAGAGCCTTTGATATACCTCATGATGCAGCTGCTCCTGTGGGCTATATTATTCAGGGTACCAGCCGCTGTGTGGTGGCCACGGATATAGGCAATATAGATGATAGATTGCAGCAGATGCTGGAGGGCGCTCAGGTTATGGTATTGGAGGCCAATCATGATGAGGAAATGCTTAAGCAGGGCAGCTATCCCTACAACCTGAAACAGCGTATTCTTGGACCTCTGGGGCATCTTTCCAACAGGCGGATGGCTCAGGTGGTGGCAGAGCTGCGCAGGAGGCCTCAGAAGCTGATATTGGCCCATCTTAGTGAATCCAACAATCGGCCAGAGCTGGCTATGGATACAGTGAAATCTGTTTTGGACGGCTATGGCATTAATAATATGGAAATATATATGACAGCTCAGAATCATAGCACAAGGGTGGATTTCTGACAGGTAGTTTTAAGGAGGAGATTGGATGATGTACCGTAGTAAAATGGCAAAAAAATGCTTTGCAGGTGCAGCCGGAATGCTGCTGGTGGCTACAGTATTATTCGGAGGCTGTACTGATGGTCAGGCTGGCTCGGCAGCTCAGGAAAAGCCAGCGGCTTCTCAGGAGATTTCTGATGCCCGGAATACGCCGGTGGTGAGAGCCGCCAAGGCTGTAGGCCCTGCTGTGGTAGGTATTACCAACAAGGCTGTAGCTAGAGATTGGTTTAACAATCCTGTTCAGGTAGAGGGAGCAGGCTCTGGTGTTATCTTCCGCAAGGATGGCTATATTGTTACCAATAATCACGTTATTAGCGGGGCTAAGGAGATTATTGTATCCCTGTCTGATGGCCGTTCCCTGTCTGGTAAGCTGGTAGGTGCAGATGAGCTGACAGATTTGGCTGTGGTAAAGGTAGATGCAGATGATCTGCCTACAGCGGAGCTTGGGAATTCTGATGATATTATGGTAGGTGAGCCTGCTATTGCTATTGGCAATCCTATGGGACTGGAATTTCAGGGCAGTGTAACCAGTGGTGTTATTAGTGCCTTGAATCGTTCTTTGGAAATAGATGATAGAGTGCTGAAGGTTGTGCAGACTGATGCAGCTATTAATCCAGGCAACTCTGGTGGTGCTCTGGTAAATGCAGATGGCAAGGTTATTGGTATTAATTCTGCCAAGATTGCCCGCAGTGATATTGAGGGTATGGGCTTTGCGATTCCTATTAATACTGTAAAGGATATTGTAAATGAGCTAATGACCTCTGGTAAGGTTACTCGTCCGTATCTGGGGGTAGGAATTTTTGACAAGGAAACTGCTGGCCGTTATGGCTATATTCTCAATGTGGACAAGGGTGTCTATATTGAAAGCGTTACCGTTGATGGTCCAGCCTATAAGGCAGGCCTCCGTCGTGGGGATATTATTCTGTCCATTGGGGATAAGGAAACCAACAAGGTAAGCGATGTGCGGAATACTATTCTGGATAGCAAGGTGGGAGATTCCGTCAAGGTAAAATATGAGCGGAATGGCAATGTATCTACTGTGGATGTAGCTCTGGAGGCTGCTTCATGAAAATAACCGTTGTAACAGCTGGCAAAATCAAGGAAAAATATCTGACAGCAGGTATTAATGAATTTCTAAAAAGATTGGGGCCTTTTGCCAATGTGAGGATTGTGGAAATCAATGAGGAAAAAATGAAGGACAATCCATCTGAGGCGGAAAAGCAACAGACCTTGCAACAGGAGGGACAAAGGCTTTTGCGTCAGGTGCCAGAGGGAAGCTACCTTTTTGTGCTGGATGTTTATGGTCAGCAGCTTTCCTCAGAGAAGCTGGCGGCCAAGCTGGATAGCTTGGCTCTCCAGGGCCGCAGCAATATTACTTTCCTGATTGGGGGCGCCTTTGGCCTATCGGAGGAGGTAAGGCAGGCGGCGGATTTTCGGCTGAGTTTTTCCCCTATGACCTTTACCCATCAGATGATAAGGCTTTTGCTGGTGGAGCAGATATATCGCTGCTTCAAGATAAACCGTGGCGAAAAATATCATTGGTAATAACGAGGTGTCCGATGTCCCCCACCTCTATAGGTGGCGGGAATCTGTGCTAATGACAGGGTGGAGCTAATATCTCCACCCTCGTCGAAACCCCATTGA
>DAVZJH010000139.1:0-2580 GCA_052272885.1 Anaerovibrio sp.
GGTGGAGATATTAGCTCCACCCTGTCATTAGCACAGCTTCCCGCCACCTATAGAGATGGCGGACATCGGACACCTCGTCATAGCTGGGATACAAAAAGCTGGCAACCAATGGCTGCCAGCCTGTGTATATGATTATTTAGTAAGCTTTTAGCCTACAAAGGCCTGGCCAAAGTAGACAATAGCACCAAGAGCTATAACGAAAGGAATGTAGAACTTTACAGCGGATTTCATCAGCTCGCTTTCTACTCCCTGTACGCCGATAGCAGCAACGGCAATGGCAATACTCTGAGGAGAAACCATTTTGCCAGCGCAGGCTCCAGCAGCATTAGCCGCGGTAATCCATGCCTGGGCTGCTGGTGTGGCACCTATAGCAATGGCAGCATCTGTCTGCAGCTTGCCAAATAGTACGCAGCTGGAGGTGGCAGAACCGGTAATAAAAGTACCTACGGAGCCGATTAAGGCAGCTACAGTAGGGTAGGCTGTGCCAGTGGCAGCAACAGCAGTGTCAGCAATCTCAGAGGTCATGCCACTGTAGCCCATAACCTTGGCAGTGGCGATAACGCAGATAATGGTCACAATGGTAAAGCGGAGATTAACAATGGTTTTGCCTAAAACGCCAAGCATTTCCCAAAAGGATGCTCCCTGCACCTTGCCACCAATAAAGGCAGCCAAGAAGATAAGTATGCCAGGAGTTGCTACCCAAGTAAAGGTATATGGAGAAGCTCCTGCACCGCTATAGATAAGAACGGAGGTCTTAATGGCCTTCAATGGTTCGCTGATGCCTGGAACCAGCTTAGAGGTAAGCAGAAGCAGGAAGAAAATCAGGATAAAAGGCAGGCAGGCAGTAATACCTGTGGAGGTGGATACGCTGCCGCCATCTCCTTTAATTTCCATAGCATATTTTTCATCCTTTACAGGCAGAATCTTAGCACAAGCTACAATAGCGGCCATAGATACGACAGAACCGGCTACAACGGCCAGCTCAGGGCCCATAGTAAAGGAAAGGAGCATTTCAGGAATGAGGAAAGCAAGGGCGGCTACGAGAGTCATGATGCCTACGCCTTTCAGGGCAGCTATGGATTTACCAGTTACGATAACCATAAGGATAGGACAGAGAATAGTCAAAGGGGACAGCTGCAGGGCGGTATAGCCTGCCAGCTGTACCGGATCCATACCTGTAATGCTGGCTAAGGTCATCAGAGGGATGCCGATGGAGCCCCAGGCAGTAGGCACAGAGTTGGCAATAAGGCAGACAACTGCAGACATAACAGGATTGATGCCAATGCCAGCCAGAATGCCAGCAGGAATGGCCACGGCAGTACCAAAGCCAGCCATGCCTTCAAGGAAGCCACCAAAGCCCCAGCCAATCAGCAGAACCAAAACACGGCGGTCATTGCTGACAGAGGTAAGCATCTTTTTGATGGTATCCATTGCCTTGGTATGCAGTGTTAAGTTATAGGTAAAAATAGCAGCGATAATAACCAAAAGAATAGGCCAGCAGGCTAAGGCAACGCCTTCCAGGGTTGCTGTTGCTGCATTGACAGTTTCCATGCCGTAGATGCCACATCCTACAGCCAAGGAAATAATCAAGGCAATAGCACAAGCCTTGTAGGCAGCCATTTTCAAAATGCTAAGGGCAACTACCAGCCAAAGAATAGGTGATAAGGCGAGTAAAAACATATTTCATTGTCCTTTCTAAATGTAGAGATTATTGTTCCAGGGATTTTTTCTTTTTTTTCATAATATCCAGCATGAAATCCTTAAGCAGGCTAAGATGCATGGTCATATACATCTTTGCGTTGACAGCATTGCCTTCAAGGATGGCCTGCATTATCTTTTTATGGTAAAAAAGTGTGTTACTTTCCTTCTGGATATCCAGGGTAAGCTGGATATTCTTATGAATGGAGGAAAATAAGATATGGGTTAGATTGCTGACTATGCTGTTGCCACTAGCTTCAGCAATCAGCTGGTGAAAACGACCGTCCTCATCAGCATAGGATAGATTATGGTGGACCTTTTCCTCCAATTCAGCATGAACCTTTTGCAGAGCCTTCTTCTGTTCTGGAGATACATTGATGGCAGCAATAGAGGCAATAGTTGGCTCTATAATCAGTCTTACATCCAGCATATCTGTAGCTAGATGTTCGTCATCATAAATAAAAGTCAGTCCCAAAGGATCATCCGGAATACCCATGTTCTTGGCGATAAACGTGCCAGAGCCTTGGCGGGCTTCTAATATATTACGAGCAATGAGAACCTTGAAGGCATCCCGCAGTGTGCCTCGGCTAACGCCAAGCTCTGCTGTAAACTCAGCCTCTGTAGGCAGCTGCTGGCCTGGTTGCATCTTGTTCTGAGCAATATAGTCAATGATTCTATCTGTGGTCTGCTCAACCAATGTTTTACCTTTAATTAGTGCCATAATAAATCCCTCTCTTCTTCGTTGCACAAATGTACAATGTTGTATGAACAAATTTGTTCAACAACATGAAGTGAATTTCCCTCTAGCATTAATAATATTTTACAAAACAATTATAAAATACGCAAGAAAAAATAAAAAAATCTTATAAATTCCAACAATAA
>DAVZJH010000140.1:0-2477 GCA_052272885.1 Anaerovibrio sp.
CATAGCTTCACACAATTCTTTTATAAATTATAGGGGGTAATTTTAACATGGCAGTTAAAGTAGCTATTAATGGTTTTGGTCGTATTGGTCGTTTGGCATTCCGTCAGATGTTCGATGCAGAGGGTTATGAAGTTGTTGCTATCAATGACCTCACCAGCCCAAAGATGCTTGCACATCTTCTGAAGTATGATTCTTCCCAGGGCAAGTACAAGTACGCTGATGCTGTAACTGCAGGCGAGGATTCCATCACTGTAAACGGCAAAGAGATCAAGATCTATGCTTGCGCAGATGCTACCCAGATTCCTTGGGCAAAGCACGATGTTGATGTAGTTCTGGAGTGCACCGGTTTCTACACTTCCAAGGAGAAGGCTTCCGCTCATCTGAAGGCAGGCGCAAAGAAGGTTGTTATCTCTGCTCCAGCAGGCAACGACCTCCCTACTATCGTTTACAACGTAAACCACGAGACTCTGACCAAGGAAGACAAGGTTATCTCCGCAGCTTCCTGCACCACCAACTGCTTGGCTCCAATGGCTAAGGCTCTGAATGACCTGGCTCCTATTAAGTCCGGTATCATGGCTACCATTCATGCTTACACTGGCGATCAGATGACTCTTGATGGTCCTCAGCGTAAGGGCGATCTCCGTCGTTCCCGTGCAGCTGCTGTAAACATCGTTCCTAACTCCACTGGTGCTGCAAAGGCTATCGGTCTGGTAATCCCAGAGCTGAAGGGCAAGCTCATCGGTGCTGCTCAGCGCGTTCCAACTCCTACTGGTTCCACTACTCTGCTCTTCGCTGTAGTTGACAAGGAAGTTACCGTTGATGAGGTTAATGCAGCTATGAAGGCTCAGGCTACTGAGTCCTTTGGTTACAACGAGGATGAGATCGTATCCAGCGATATCGTTGGTATGAGATTTGGTTCCCTGTTCGATGCTACCCAGACTATGGTTAGCCCTATCGGCAACGGCCAGACTCAGGTACAGGTTGTATCCTGGTATGACAACGAGAACTCCTACACCAGCCAGATGGTTCGTACCATTAAGTATTTCGCTGAGTTGGGCTGATTCTCTGAGTCTAGTAACTCAATAATTTAAAGATCCATTGAGGTCCGGCCTTTGATTCCCTGGAGGGAATTAGTTTAGGCCGGGCCTTTTCTTCTTTTGTAAAAATGGAAGAAAAAGGTATTCCCTATTATTTTAGCGGAGGTATGTTTTTCCATGAACATGAATAAGAAAACTATTAAAGATGTAGATCTTAAGGGCAAAAAGGTATTTTGCCGTGTAGACTATAATGTTCCATTTGATGAGAACATGAATATTACCAACGATACCCGTATTTTGGCTACTGTTCCTACTGTAACTTATTTGCTGGAGCAGGGTGCAGCTGTTATTCTCGCTTGCCACATCGGCCGTCCATCTGAGGCACGTGAGGATAAGTTCTCCACTAAGCACATTCTGAAGCGCCTCTCTGAGGTATTCAAGCAGGATGTAAAGTGGGCACCTGATTGTGTAGGTCCAGAGGCTGAGAAGGCTGCAGCTGAGCTGAAGCCAGGCGAGATTCTGCTGCTGGAGAATCTCCGTTACCACAAGGAAGAGAAGAAGAATGATCCTGAGTTTGCTAAGCAGCTGGCATCCTTGGCTGACATTGCTGTAAATGATGCATTTGGTGTTTCCCATCGTGCTCATGCAGCTAATGTTGGTATTGCACAGTACATTGAGTCCGTTGCTGGCTTCCTGATGGAGAAGGAAATCAACTTCATCGGCAAAACTCTGGAGGCTCCTCAGCGTCCATTCGTTGCTATCATCGGTGGCGCTAAGGTTTCTGATAAGATCGGCGTTATTTCCAATATGATTGACAAGGTTGATACCATTATCATCGGCGGTGGTATGGCTCATACCTTTGATGCTGCTAAGGGCCTGCCTATTGGTAAGTCTCTTTGTGAGAAGGATAAGTTCGAGGAAGCATTGGCTCAGTTGGACAAGGCAAAGAAGAAGGGCGTAAAGGTTGTTCTTCCTGTAGATCTGCGTGTTGCTGATAAGTTTGCTCCAGATGCAAATGTACAGATTGTAGACGTTGATAAGGTTCCTGAGGATTGGGAGGCTCTGGATAGCGGCCCTAAGACTTCTGAGCTTTACACTGAGGCTCTGAAGGGTGCTAAGACCGTTATTTGGAATGGCCCTATGGGTGTATTTGAGTTTGATGCTTTTGCTAATGGTACTTTGGCTGTTGCCAAGGCTGTTGCTGAGGCTACCAAGAATGGTGCTATCTCCATCGTAGGCGGTGGCGACTCCATTGCAGCCCTGAAGAAGACTGGCCTGTCTGATCAGATTTCTCATATTTCCACTGGTGGCGGTGCTACTCTGGAATTCCTGGAGGGCAAGGTTCTGCCAGGTATTGCAGCTATTGCTGATAAATAAGTTTTAAATTTTAATATATATATATAGAATATAGGGGGATAAAATTATTATGGCACGTAGACC
>DAVZJH010000141.1:0-2423 GCA_052272885.1 Anaerovibrio sp.
TTCTTTATCTTGTATTCCAAGAATTGTAAATGCATTGTGAGTTATCATAAACACTGCCCTCCTAAAGAACTCATCTGTATGATTTATGTACTATCATTCTAAATCTTTCAATGCTTTTCCTGTTTCATCCTTCCAATAAGCAGGTCCATTTATATGACCACCAATTACAAATGCGGCAGCATATGATGGGCTATTAAACAATATATTCTCCTGCAAGATATTGTTCTCATCAATTTTAGCGTTTTTCCTCATATTACATATAGTCACAGGAATTGTCTCCGAATCGATAATCTCTATACAGCTCCCTTTTAGTACAACGAAGCCTTCTCCTGTTTGCCTGCAAGTGGCTTCAATATCTTGGTTACTCTTTTTACTATGTCGCTTAAGGAACAGTATACGTTCTTTGAAATTATCCTGATGTTCTGATTCCATTTCTTCGTTTTTCTTCACCAATGGAACAAACACCTTATAACCTAATGTGCCAATAACTATTTTTGCATAATCTATAAAATCTTCTAATTCGCTTTCTTTTTCTTCTGTAACATTTCCAATAGATGGGTCATTACCATTTTTTACTTCATAACGATTTGTTTCCAAAGCCATGTTACAAAACCTATGCTCAAGATAGCTTATCTCTGTAGGACCAAAAGAATTATTTGCCGTGGTAAAAACTATTGCTTCATTCCAATAATCTTTTTCAGGATTCTTTTTGTGTTCCTGCAGCCTATTAAGTATCCCTTCACCATTTTTTCGTGCTCCAGCTTGCCCAATATAAACAAGATTCTTTCCGGATTCTTCTGAAATCCCAAAAAGCATATATACTCCACTTTGCTTCAGATCATCTCTATCCTTACACTTTTCCAAAAAGCTTCTTGGTATTTTATACGCAATCCCAGTCCAATTTGCTAAAGTACATTTTATGCGACCAGTAACATCGCCATCCATCAAAAATAGATTTATACTTTTGCCTCTCAATGACATAATTATTTCACCTCTATGTACAATACTTTCACATATTAAGTTCTACATTTCATTCTAATTTCCTCTTTCATTATATATCAATAATATATATCTCTACAAAAAACAGGCCTGCTCAGAAGATATTTTCTAGCTCCCAAGCAGGCCTGTTGCTCATTTAGCTATACACGCACAAAGCAGCACTCCGGCAATCCACCAGGCTACTGTCTTTTCACGCTTCAGCTTATCTTTCTTCAGTTGTTCCTCTTTGGCGAACTGTTCGAAGGATTTTCTGGCAGTCTCTAATGAGTTCTGCTGCTCTAGCATTTCCTTCTCCAAGTTCTTCATTTGACTGGATAGCAGACTGTACTTCTCTTCGGCCTGCTTCAACTGCCAATCCGAGTTCTGAAGCTGTATCTTCTTCTGCTCTAAGGTCATTGATTGCTTGCTGTTCATTTCGGATAGCCCCGTCAAGTTCTGTTCTAACCTCGTCAGCTCTGTTTCCGTCACTTGGTATGTCCTCTCTGCAGCAAAGGAAAGCTGCGGCACACACAAGAGCAATAACAGCAGCACAAACCAGAATGATTTTCTCATGCCCCATCACCGCCTTACCAATTGTAGAGATAGTCTCCATCAAACTGCCTGCCACCAATGTAAAGCTTTTCCGTAAACTGCCACATATATCCCTTAATATCATCGCTACCTCCCCATTCTGCGTTCCAGACTGAGCAGCCGAGACTGCGCCAGTCAATCAAATCACAAAGCCAGCTGTATGATGCGTATACACCACAGTTCAGGCCAATGTTATCTAAGAATACCTTGCAGATGCCTGTGGCATTCTCAGGGTCAAACCTGAATCCGTGCCGTTCCTTATAGCCATCAGCATCTTCCATGTCATAGAAAACAGGAAGCTCTAAGAGCACTCCTGCCTCATCAATCACCTCACGGCAGTTCCTTGCTTCAAGCACTGCATCGGCAGGAGTCAGGCCGTAACCATAGTGATAAGCACCAACCTTCAGCCCTACTGCATGAGCACCATTTACATTTTCCAGGAATTTCTCGTCTACTCCCGTTTTGCCATAGGAGCATCTTACAATAGCAAACTCAATCCCGGCATCCTTTACTGCCTGCCAGTCTACAGTGCCGTTGTTCTCCGATACATCAATACCCTTAATCATAATCACTTACCCCTTTCGTATGGATGGTTGCCCATCATGCTGTTATACTGGCTGTCCGTTGAATACTTGGTCCATGCAGCCTTGGCTAGTGCCGCTACACCGCCCAGGCCAGTGATAACAACTGTTATTCCTTGCCAGCAGCTCCCAAGTTCAAACCTTGTACCCCAGAGAGCATTTGACCAGTAGCCGTAAAGCCAGCTCCCCATGACCATGCACAGGAAAGCCATCATGGAAAAAATCATAATAAAAAATGTGGCTACGCCACTTCTCCAATAGCCTTAATATCGA
>DAVZJH010000142.1:0-2417 GCA_052272885.1 Anaerovibrio sp.
GCAAGATTGCTATATTGATTAAATTTGGTTATAATATTTGGTATATATCTGAAAATAAAAATGTATGGCGAAAGGAGCTTGCAATATGGATAAGCTTTTGAATAAATATGCAGAGTTGGTGGTAAGAACTGGTGTAAACCTCCAGCCACAGCAGCTATTGGTAATAAATTCACCTATTGAATGCAGTGATTTTGCCCGTCGGGTGGCAGAGGCTGCCTTTGAGGCTGGAGCCAAAGATGTAAAGGTAATCTGGTCAGATGAACGATTGGCTCGGATTCGTCTGGATAAAGCAGAGGCAGAGGTTTTTGATGAATTTCCTGCTTGGCGCCGGGATATGTTTATGGATTTCAAGGCCAAGGGGGCAGCAGTAATTTCCATTCACGCTTCAGATCCTACTATTTTTCAGAATGTGGATACAGACAAGCTGACCAGAAGTCAACGGGCTGCTGGGGTGGCACTTTTGGAATATCGTCAGGCCATGATGAATAATGAGCTGAGATGGTGTGTGGTATCCATTCCTACAGAAAGCTGGGCTGCCAAGGTATTTGCCCAGGAGGATGGCAAAACAGCTGTGGCCAAGCTGTGGCAGGAGATTTTTGCTACTGTGCGCATTGATGAGGAGAATAATCCAGTGGAGGCCTGGCAGCAGCATATTGCCTTTCTGCAACGGGCCTGCAAATTTATGAATGAACAGAAATTTACAGCCTTGAAATACAGCAATAGCTTAGGAACCAAGCTGACTGTAGGATTGCCAGAGGGACATATCTGGGCTGGTGGTGCCGAAATTGCTGGTGATGGGGTAGAATTTGTGGCCAATATGCCAACGGAGGAAATTTATACCCTGCCAGATAGAAATAGAGTAGATGGGGTGGTTTATGCCTCCAAGCCTTTGAATTATAATGGTAATTTAATAGAGGGTATCTGCCTGGAACTGAAGGCTGGCAAGGTTGTTAAGGCTTCTGCCACCAAGGGCCAGGAGGTGTTGGAGCAGTTGCTGGCTATGGATGAAGGCGCCAGCCATTTGGGCGAGGCGGCCTTGGTTCCTTATAATTCTCCTATTTCCAATAGTGGGATTCTTTTCTATAACACCCTTTTTGATGAAAATGCGGCCTGCCATTTGGCCTTGGGCAAGGCTTATCCTACCTGTATTCAGGGAGGAGAAAAAATGAATAGCGTGGAGCTGGCTCAGCATGGCGTAAATGATTCCTTGATACACGAGGATTTTATGATTGGCACCAAGGATATGGAGATAAATGGTGTTAAGGCTGATGGCACCATGGTTCCAATTTTCCGTCAGGGAAATTTTGTTAGCTTTGACTAATTAAGATTTGGAGATGTGTGATTTGCTAAAGGGATATTTTGAATTAAAAGTGTTTAAGGCGGCATGGCCCATTATTTTTGGCTACATTCCTCTGGGCATGGCCTGTGGGATATTAGCCCAAAAGGTGGGCTTTGACTGGTTCCAGATGCTGATGATGGCGGTTTTCCTTTTTGCTGGCAGCGGTCAGTTTATTGCTTTGGCCATGATTGGCAGCGGCAGTACCATTATGCCAGTAGTGCTGACAGTATGTATTGTAAATCTGCGGCATCTATTATATGCTTTGATTCTCAATCAGTATTTGTCCAAGGAAAGCCGCCTCTACAAGGCCTTTTTCGCCCAAGAGATTGTGGATGAAAGCTTTGCTGTGAATCAAAATCAATTTACACTTGATACGGAATGGAATGGCAAAAATGCTCTGGGAGTAAATATTATTGGTCATAGCTCATGGATATTGGCTAATCTGGCAGGACTTTATCTAGGTAATAGCATTTACATTGATACGGCCTTGGTAAGCTATGCCTTGATTGCCATGTTTATCGGTTTATGGTCCTTTCATTTTCTCAATGTTCGTCTAGTGTTGACAGGTATTCTAGGTGGTCTTTTGGCTTTGCTTTTGTCCTATTGGTTAACCAATATGCTGAATGTGGTGGCAGCTACGGTTATAGCGGCGGCTCTGGCAGCCTTTTGTGAAATGCGTATGGGGAGATGAGGATAATGAGCTATAATGATATTTTGCTGTGTATTTTTGGATTGTTTGTTGTGTCCTACATTCCTAGAATCCTGCCCTTTGCTCTACTGGGTAACCGAGAGCTGCCTAGGGAATTTAAACTGTGGCTTCAATATGTACCTACAGCGGTTTTTGGTGCTTTGATTTTTACATCTATTTTTGGCACAGGCATAGATGGTTTTCGATTTAGCTGGGAGAACAAGGAGCTGCTGGCCTCTATCATAGTATTGCCAGTAGCAGCGGCTACTCGTTCCTTGCCTTATAGCATTATCAGCGGTTTGGTAGCTTATGGAGCTGCACAATATATGCTGGGGTGACACTCCCCATGCCTAAAGGCAGGGGATTCTTGGTTCCCTGAGCACTGCATAT
>DAVZJH010000143.1:0-2312 GCA_052272885.1 Anaerovibrio sp.
ATGCAGTGCTCAGGGAACCAAGAATCCCCTGCCTTTAGGCATGGGGAGTGTCAATAATTGCATATATCCACAAGGAAATATGGACATTTGGTCTATTTTGATGTACAATAGTACAAAATTGAAAATATAGGAGAGTTGCAATATGAGATCAGATGTTGTAAAAAAAGGCGCTACTAGATGCGCTCATCGTTCTTTGTTTAATGCTATGGGATTTGGCCCTGAGGATTTGCAGAAGCCGTTAATTGGTATTTGTAATTCCTTCAACGAGGTTATTCCTGGTCATATACATTTGAGAGAGATTACTGAGGCGGCTAAGTTAGGAGTAGCTGCTGCTGGTGGTACTCCTATGGAATTCCCTGCTATTGGCGTTTGCGATGGTATTGCTATGGGCCATACCGGCATGAAGTTCTCCTTGGCCAGCCGTGAGTTGATTGCAGATTCCATTGAGGCTGTAGCTACCGCTACTGGCTTTGATGCTTTGGTGCTTATTCCAAACTGCGATAAGGTTGTACCAGGTATGCTGATGGCTGCTGCCCGTCTGAACATTCCATGTGTGGTTGTTAGTGGCGGTCCTATGCTGCCAGGCCGTTATCAGGGACATGATATCAGTGTTAGCCAGTCCTTTGAGGCTGCTGGTGAATTTGCTGCTGGCAAGATTACTGAGGCTGATATGACCTCCATTGAGGCTGCTGCCTGCCCTGGCTGTGGTTCCTGCGCTGGTCTCTTTACTGCCAACACCATGAACTGCCTGACTGAGGCTCTGGGTATGGGCCTGCCTGGCAATGGTACTATTCCAGCTGCTTATACTGGTGCTCGTCGTCAGTTGGCTAAGCGGGCTGGTCATGTAGTTATGGAGCTTTTGAAGAAGGATATTAAGCCAAGAGATATTCTTACTGAAAAGGCCTTTGAGAATGCCATTACTGTAGATATGGGTATTGGCGGTTCTACCAACACTGTTCTTCATTTGACTGCTATTGCTCATGAGGCTGGTATTGAGCTGCCAGCAGCTAGATTTGATGAAATCAGCCGTAAGACTCCTTATATTGCTAAGCTGAGTCCTGCTGGTACTCACCACATGATTGATTTGAATGAGGCCGGTGGTATCAATGCTGTTATGAAGGAGCTGTCCAAGAAGGGCGTTATTCATACTGATGCTATGACTGTTGTAGGCACTGTGGCTGAGAAGATTGCCAATGCCAAGATTCTCCGTCCTGATGTTATCAAGACTGTGGAGGAGCCTTATCGCAAGGAAGGCGGTCTGGCTATTCTCTCTGGCAATCTGTGTCCTGAGAATGCAGTTGTCAAGGCTTCTGCTGTGGCTGAGGACATGCTGGTATACACTGGCAAGGCTAAGTGCTTTAGCTCTGAGGAGTCTGCTGTTAATGCTATCATGGAGGGCAAGATTGTTGAGGGTGATGTGGTAGTTATTCGCTATGAGGGACCAAAGGGTGGCCCTGGTATGCAGGAAATGCTGAATCCTACTGCAGTTATTTCTGGCCGTGGTCTGAAGGTTGCTCTGATTACTGATGGTCGTTTCTCTGGTGCCAGCCGTGGTGCCTGCATTGGCCATATTTCTCCAGAGGCTATGGCCGGCGGCCCTATTGCCTTTATTGAGGATGGAGATCTGATTGATATTGATATTCCAAATCGTAAGCTGGAGCTGCGGGTTAGCGACGAGGAGCTGGCCAAGAGAAAGGCTGCCTGGGTAAAGCCAGAGCCAAAGATTAAGACTGGCTATCTGTCCCGTTATGCCAAGCTGACTACCTCTGCTTCCCGTGGTGCTGTAGTTACTGCTGACTAAGGAGTCTGGCTATGCATATTGTATTGATAGAGCCGGAGATACCGGGAAATACTGGAAATATTGCCAGATTGTGTGCTGCTACAGGTATTGAGTTGCATCTGGTAAAGCCACTGGGCTTTTCCATTGATGATAAGCATCTGAAAAGAGCAGGCTTGGACTATTGGCATTTGGTGAAGGTTCATGTTCATGAGAATTTTGCTGAGGTACAGGAGAAGTACCAGGGACACAAATTCCATTTTTGCAGTACCAAGGCACCAAGAGCTCATTCTGAGACTACTTTTGGCATGGATGATTTGCTGGTATTTGGCAAGGAAACCGCTGGTATTCCAGAGGACATCTTGAAGGCAAATTGGGAGGATTGCATCCGCATTCCTATGATTGAGGGAGCCCGTTCCCTCAATCTGTCTAACTCCGCTGCTATTGTAGCCTATGAGGCTATGCGGCAGATGGATTATGCTAACCTGCAGCAGGTTGGCCCGGGCACAAGAACTTGATATAAACATAGATTTGA
>DAVZJH010000144.1:0-2185 GCA_052272885.1 Anaerovibrio sp.
CGAAGTGCTCCAAAAATTAGGTTATTCCAAATAATAATTGTATATTTGCAGCCGATAGTGAACGTAGGGCGCCAGCTGGCGCCATGGAAACATAAATTAGAAATAATAATCAAAAAGAAATAAAACAATGAAAAAGCTTATTTTAATGTTGATGCTTTGTGCACCAATGACAATGATGGCACAGAAGTTTGGCAAGGTAAATACACAGCAGATCATGCAGTCTTTGCCAGATGTTGCTAAGGCTAACGGCGAGATGGAAGCTCTCCAGAAGCAGAAGGAGAACGACCTCAAGGCTATGCAGGACGAGTTCCAGCGCAAGGCAGATGAATACCAGAAGGGCCAGAGCACAATGAACGCTACTGCTAAGCAGCAGAAGGAGACTGAACTGCAGGGCCTTCAGCAGAAGATTCAGCAGGCTTACCAGGACGGTCAGCAGGAGTTGCAGAAGAAGAGCAGCGAGCTCATGCAGCCTATCGTAGCTAAGGTTCGTACTGCTATCGAGGCAGTAGGTAAGGCTGGTAACTATACTTACATCTTCGAGGAAGGTGCTGCTGTTTATACAGGTACCAACGTGGTTGATGTAACCAAGGAGGTCCAGGCTAAGATTAAGTAATCAATCGGTTCATTCGATATTAAGCTGAGGGCAGGCACAAGTGCCTGCCCTTATTTATCATCCAGTATATTCATATATATATAATATAATAAGGTATCACGCATCATGAAAAAGAATCTCTTATTTTTGGCTTTTGCTCTCATTGCACTCTCGGCTTCTGCCCAGCAGGACCCGACAGTAGGAGCACATTCTGTGACTACTGCTGCCCAGCCAGCATTGCGATTTGGCTACTTCAGTTTTGAGCAGGTTTTTCATACCATGCCTGGCTATGCCATAGCTAAGCATAATATGGACGAACTCCGTGGCAAATATGATGAAGAAACCAAGCGTGTTGAGACTGAGTTTAACAGCAAGTATGAGGAATTTCTTGATGGTCAGCGCTCTTATGCCAAGTCTATCTTAGAGAAAAGACAGGCAGAACTGCGTGAGTTGATGGAGAAGAATATCGCCTTTAAGGCTGAGGCTGCCCGCCTTCTGAAAAAGGCAGAGGAGGAGGCTTATGCTCCATTAAAGGCAAAGATGAATGAGGCCTTACAGCAGATAGGTAAGGAGAATGGATTTGCTTTCATACTCAATACAGATAACAATGCCACTCCTTATCTGAGTGCTGAGATGGGGGTGGATATTACAGAAGTACTAAAGGAGAAAATTAAATGATGTTGCCATCTAATCCGGGACCTATCGGTATCTTCGATTCGGGCTATGGCGGTCTTACTATCCTGCATGGATTGCGCCAGCTCTTGCCTCAGTATGACTATATGTACTTGGGCGATAATGCCCGTGCCCCTTACGGCTCCCGTTCCTTCGAGGTTGTATACAAATTTACCCGTCAGGCAGTTATCAAGCTGTTCTCCATGGGGTGTCATCTGGTTATCCTGGGTTGCAATACTGCATCTGCGAAAGCCCTGCGTTCCATTCAGCAGAGGGATATTCCGGAATTGGATCCCGATCGCCGCGTGCTGGGTATTATCCGGCCTACTGCAGAGGTGATAGGTGAACTCACCAAGAGCCGCCATGTGGGTATTCTTGCCACTGAAGGTACCATCAAGAGTGAGAGCTACAAGATGGAAATAGGTAAGCTGTGGCCAGATATAGAGGTAAGCGGTGTGCCTTGTCCTCTCTGGGCTGCCATCGTAGAAGCTAATGAAGCGGATAGCCCTGGTGCTGATTACTTCGTCAAGAAACGCATCGACCAGTTGATGCGCAAGGATGCTGATATTGATACCATCATCTTGGGTTGTACTCATTATCCGCTGCTCATGAGCAGCATCGTGAAGAATATTCCTAACGGGGTGAGGGTTGTACCGCAGGGACAGTATGTGGCAAACAGCCTGAAGGATTATCTGAAGCGCCATCCAAACATGGAACAGATGGTTACGAAGGGTGGAACCTGCCAGTATCTGACTACTGAAAGTGAGGAAAAGTTCAAAGAGTCTGCGATGATCTTCCTGCATGAGCAGGTAAGTGTTACTCACGTAGACCTGGAATAATTTATAATTTATAATTAATAGTTAAGAATTATGCAAGAAACAAGACAAAACCGTATATCAAGACTTCTCCAGAAGGAGTTGA
>DAVZJH010000145.1:0-2016 GCA_052272885.1 Anaerovibrio sp.
ATTGTAAAAAACAATTTACACAAGGGAAGACGAAAAAGAGAGGGGCTTGGGAAATGGCAAGAAGAAAAACTTATGCCAGCGAGGATGGCAATATTCAGAAGCTGGTGGGAAATCACGACCATGCATCAGCTGTAAGAGCAAAAATTATCAATAGCGCAAAATGCCTGTTGGCGGAGGAAGGATATAGCAAGACTACTATTCGTAAGATTGTGGAGCATTCCGGCATTCTGACTGGCAGTATTTACTATTTCTTCAAAAACAAGGAAGATATTTTCCACGCTATTCTGTTGGAGCTGATGCGGGATTGTATTCGTCGTATCAATTTGAGATTCCAAAATGAATCACCTCTATTTATTTATGCTGCAGTTTGTCAGGTAGAGTTGAAGGTATTGGCTGATAATCAGATAGTACGGGATAGCTATAAAAAGGGTTACGATTCCATTATTATCTTTGAGGGGATGATTGCTCAGTTCCATGAGATGGCCAGAAACCTCTTTAACGGCACCAAATATGAAAGAAGTGATGAGGAATATTACGAAAACACCCTGATGATTAAGGGGGCTATGCATGCTTGTTTAACAGAAATGTCCTTCCGCCGGCCTATTTCCTTGCCAAGATCCAGAGAACGGCTAATTCGTATGGCCTGTGAGATGTTTGGCACCAAGAAGGAAGCCACAGAGATTGTCAGCAAGATTCGCGAATATGGCAGTATCTGGGAGGATATTGGGGTGGAGTTGGTAGAGAAGCCTATATCTTCCGTGCCAGGTGAATATGAGTTTTAAAAGTTAACAAAAAAAAGACTTCTAGGAAACGATGGTCCTAGAAGTCTTTTTTTACATTAAATGACTATGTTCGTTGATATCCTCAATAACGTGACGAATTACCACCATGAAGGGAACAGCCAAAAACATACCAGCAGCTCCCAGCAACTCCCCGCCTAAAATGATGGAGAGAATAATGGCCACAGGATGTAGATTCAGGGAACGGCCTACAATGGCTGGATAGACAACATTATGGTTTATCTGAGTCATAACCAGATAAAAAATAGCTGTCTGAATGGCTAATTCTGGATCAGAAATAGCGGTCATAAGGATACCGAAGCAGGAGGCCACAGTAGGGCCTAGTACCGGCACAAACTCACTAATGGCAGAAGCCACAGCAAATACAGAGGCAAAGGGCAGATCCATAATGGTGAAATAGCCATAAACAATAAAGCCGGTGAGAACGCAGATGGCCAGCTGACTGCGGACATATAGCCGCAGGGACAGCAGGATTCTATCTATCAGTAGGGAAATCCGCTTTACATCCTTGGTTGGGAAAAGTCTAGCCACAAATTTTTTGATTTTATCTCCATCCATAAGCATATAGAAAGCTAGAAAGATAATAATGATAAAATCAATAAATTTGTTGAAAAGAGAAAAGGCGATTAGCAGGGAAGAGCGGATAGCATCTGTGACAAAATTAGATGCCTCCGCCCAGGCCTCATCTAATCCGGTTTTGAAAATACCACTTTCCGTCCAGCCATGCATATTTTGAATATTGCTGGCCAGTCGTGGCAGTTCTTCAGTAAATTCCGACAGGGTAGGAATAAAGGTGCTGGAAACAATGGCTACAAGTCCCAATAACAATCCCAAGAAGCCAGCTAAGCCAAGGAAGGCTGCTAGCCCTCGGGGCAGCTTCAGGGCCATTTTGTCTACTAAATCCAGAAGTAACAGTGTCAAAAGCACAGATAGGAAAAAGACAAAGGCGAAAGATGGCATATACCAGAAGGCTGCCAGCAGGCAGATAATGGCAACACCCACAATTATAGATGTTTTATGGCGATTCCACATATGTATATCAACTCACTTTAATTTTTGCATATTCTGGGTAGGGCTTCTCAGCTTTCCAAGGAAATTATTTCCGCAGATTGTTGAAGCGGTCAGCCAACTCCTGAGCAGATAAATCTCCCTCTGCCGGAGTCATAATAGCCTGATCCTCAACATATACTGTACCATTTACCACATGGGCTTCAGG
>DAVZJH010000146.1:0-1996 GCA_052272885.1 Anaerovibrio sp.
GTACCGATGCGGATCATATTACGATCTCCGAATTTCTCAGAGACGATACCAGACAGGAACCGTCCTGCGGTGATGCCGATGAAAAACAGGGAGCCGAAAGCAGCCGCCAGTTCCTTGCTCACATTTCTGGCTTCTACCAAATAGGAGCTTGCCCAGAGCATAGTAGTGTTTTCTGCAGCACAGTAACACAAAAAGCCCAGCAGCAGATAAGGAACGCCTTTGATCTTCAGAGCACCCTTAACACCAAGAACCTTTGTTTTTGTTGCGGCAACTTCTGTTTTTTGATTGACTTTCCAGACAGAAAGAGTCAACAGCAGGATCACGGCAATGGATGCCTGAATGCCCGAAACCATCCGATAACCAGTCTGCCATGTGGCATTCATCAGAGCCCAACTCATCACATAGGGACTAACGATGGTTCCCACGCCCCAAAAGCAATGAAGCCAGCTCATGTGTCGGGAATTGTAGTGCAAAGCAACATAGTTGTTCAAAGCTGCATCAATAGCACCTGCACCCAAACCATAGGGAATAGCCCAAAGACAGAGCATCCAGAAAGATTTGCAAGTGGAGAAGCCAAAGAGGGCAACAGAGGTAAGAAACACGCTAAATACAGTCACATATTTGGTCCCGAATTTTTTTGTCAGTCGTTCTGAGAACAGGCTGGAACAGATTGTACCACCGCTGATGACCATAGAAACAAAGCCCATATAGGAAATGGGAACGCCAAAAATTTCCTGCATAGATGGCCAGGCAGAACCAAGCAGAGAATCCGGAAGTCCAAGGCTGATAAAAGCTAAATAAATTAGAGATAGTAAAAGAATATACATAATTATCCTCCTGTGTTGAATAAAAGCTTAATTTTTGCTATAATTATATCATGACACTAATACTAATTTCTTTTGTTTTTTCTCGAAATACTATCAATATATTCCAAGGAGGTTATTATGAATAAAGATATATTGGTGCGCAGTGACAATTCTGAAATTTTCGAATATACCTATCCAGATTTTCGGATTTATGCACACAAAGGTCTTGTCTCCACCTATCCTCGTTTTCGAGCAACTGCACACTGGCATGAGGATCTTGAATTTATATCTGTTTTACAGGGTTCTATGGTTTATGCGGTAAATGGAGAATCAATCCCACTGCAACCTGGAACTGGAATTTTTGTAAATTCCAGACAGCTTCACAACCTGTGCTCCCCCAATCAAACAGAATGTGTCTACCTCTGTATGCTTCTGCATCCAACTATTCTCTCTGCCACTGAAGAGATTTCGTTGGGTTATGTTTCCGAGTATCTGAATCATCCTGGAATACCTTTTTGCCAACTAAATCCTATGAATTCCTGGCAAAAGGAGATACTGAACCATATGGACAGCATTTATTCACTCCATGTAAAAAAAGCCTCCCCACTGAGGATTCAGGGCCGATTTTTGGAAATATGGGCAACACTTACAGAGAATGCCAGCCTTTCGAATCATACAGATAAAAAAGGCATCGAAAAGCTGGAAGCACTAAAATCCATGCTCCGTTACCTTCACGCTCAGTACGCCACCCCTATAACATTGGATAAAATTGCTTCTGTCGGCTATGTGGGCAAAAGCACTTGTACGGAAATCTTCAAAGCCCATCTCCATGAAACACCCATAAACTATTTGATCCATTATCGGCTGGACAAAGCAGCACAACTTTTAAGAACAACCAGCCTAACTGTAACGGAAATCGCATATGCGGTAGGCTTTACCAGCCCAAGTTATTTTTCTTACATCTTCCGAAATAATTACCATTGTAGCCCATCCAGCTATCGAAACCAAGCAACATAATAGAAATGCCCCGAAACAGCTTATCACATCGCTGACTTCGAGGGCATTTTCGTTAGTCTAATTTCTTATATTCAGTTACAGTTTTCAGATACATTTCCAGATTGCCGTTCAGTATCAAATCAGCATAGTCAATCGGATCATTGCAAATCAGCCAGTCCAGCTCAGACCGCTGA
>DAVZJH010000147.1:0-1967 GCA_052272885.1 Anaerovibrio sp.
ATTCCTTGCAACAGCCGTTGGTTCAACAATAGTAAATGCTATTTTCTAATTTAATGATATCAGGGTCAAAAGGTCAAAAAGTCGTTCATGCTTGCATGATAAGGCTTTTGAACTTGGGACCCGCCGAACATGAGGAAGTAGCCGGATCCTGTGAGATTTTCTTGCAGGATCTTTTTATATTCCGGGCTTAGAATAGCTGATTTTTGCATAACAGCAGAAATGAGTAACACATACCACATTTTGTCAAGTACGAGTTTTGACACTACTCGTGTAAATTGTCGTGACTACACAAGTATATGAAGTCGGTACATAATATTAGTTGGAGATTTAATTCATATATTAATTGAAGAACTTGCCGAATAAGCGGGGTTAATGCTAATATAATAAGTAGATAGGGATGGACAAATACTCCAGACAGCTCAAGGAATGCATAATAGTAACGGAAAGAGGTAACAATGACATCATCGATGACTAAAGGAAGCCCTATGAAGCTGATGCTTCAGTTTGCGCTTCCACTTTTAATAGGTAATCTGTTGCAGCAGACATATAATATAATTGACGCTGCAATAGTAGGACAGACTCTGGGAGCAAAGGCATTGGCGAGTGTTGGAGCCAGCAGCAGTGTGCAGTTCCTTGTATTAGGCTTCTGCATGGGCTGCTGTACAGGCTTCGGCGTTCCTATTGCCAAGTACTTTGGAGCAGAAAAGACGGAAAAGATGAAAAACTATATCTTTAACGGAGCTGTCCTTACGGCTGTTATAGCAGCCATCGTCACCACCATATGTGCAGTATTATGTCAAAAAATATTACATATCCTGTCTGTGCCTGAGGATATTTTTGATGGCGCATATGCCTACCTTCTCATAATATTTCTTGGCATTCCATTCACACTGTTGTACAATTACATGTCCGGCATACTGCGGGCAGTGGGAGACAGCAGGACACCGTTCATCTTTCTGGCATTTTCAGCAGTACTCAACATCTTTCTGGATATGTTTTGCATAGTAATACTGAAGCTGGGCTGCGCCGGAGCCGCAATTGCCACCATAATATCGCAGGCAGTCAGCGGAATTTTATGCCTCATATTCATCTCGTGCAGGATAAAGCTTTTGCACATAGACAGGGAAAACAGAGTGCTAAACACAGAGGCTGTAAAGGAGCTTCTGACGATGGGCCTGCCGACAGGCCTGCAGTTTTCCATCACGGCAATAGGAAGCATGGTGATGCAGTCCGCCAACAACGGACTGGGCAGTGTATATGTATCAGCCTTCACAGCAGCAATGAGGATAAAGCAGTTTGCGATGTGTCCGTTTGATGCAATTGCGACAGCCGCATCGGTTTTCTGCAGCCAGAATCTCGGAGCAGGCAGCTTTGACAGAATAAAGAAGGGCTTTCGCCAGAGTCTGGCTGTCGGGATGGCTTATGGAGCATTCATCGGCCTTGTCCTGATTATAGCAGGCCGTCCGCTGTCTATGATTTTCATAAAGCAGTCATCAGTCAGCGTGCTTGATGCATCAGCCAGATATCTAAGGTGCTTGGGATATTTCTTCTGGAGCCTCGGCATGCTGAATGTGTGCCGTATGGTGACACAGGGCCTGGGCTATTCCGGCAGGGCAGTGTTTTCAGGAGTGACAGAGATGATTGCTCGAAGTATCGTAAGCTTGTGTTTCGTGGGCACATTCGGATATACAGTCATCTGCTTTGCAGACCAGACAGCATGGATAACAGCTTGCTGCTATATCCTTCCGACCAGTCTGTATTGCATTAAGAGGGTTACTGGTGTTACTAATTTTTCAGATGGAGGCATTTAATGGCAGGAGTTTAAAATTACCAACCGGAATCGATAATTTCAAAAAATTAGTGGAAGAGTTTTTGACAGTAAAAATGGAAAGCTGTATAATATGGAACAAAAACAAAACAGAGGAAAAAAATGGAAACACTTATAATTGGAAATACGGGTTATGTGA
>DAVZJH010000148.1:0-1915 GCA_052272885.1 Anaerovibrio sp.
TCTGAAAACATAAATAATTTCCACAAAAAAAATACTATCTTTGCAGACAATAAACAACAAAACAACTATAACACTTTAAAAACAAGGCAAAATGAGAAAAGTAATCTTAACCACTGTGGCGCTGCTGACAGCAGTCACGATGCCAGCTTCTTCTGTGAAGAATCCCATCAAGGTTAACCAGGTTGGCTATTTGACCCATGAAAGCAAGATAGCAACCATAGAGCCGGAGGCAAAGACCAAAAGTTTCCTCATAAGAGACCAAGAGGGTAAAACCGTCTGGCGCACAAAACGTGCATCCACCAAGAAATCCCCATTCTCCGGCAAGATCCGACAGGAGATAGACTTCTCCTCTATCACCAAGCCTGGCAGGTATACCCTGGTAGCAGGAAGACATCAACAAAGCTTCATCATTTCCAGCAATCCCTATACGGAAGCCTTGAAAGCATCCATCAAAGGCTACTACTATCAGCGTTCTGGGGAGAGCTTGGAAAGAAAGTATGCTGGCGAGTACGCACGCCCGGCAGCTCACCTGGACACTCATGTCATGGTGCATCCTTCGGCAGCAACCCCTAAAAGACCAGCGGGAACCATCATAT
Organism: Anaerovibrio sp.; assembly: GCA_052272885.1. Taxonomy (GTDB): domain Bacteria; phylum Bacillota; class Negativicutes; order Selenomonadales; family Selenomonadaceae; genus Anaerovibrio. The sequence goes on from DAVZJH010000148.1 coordinate 597, forward strand.
CCTCTCCCAAGGGATGGTACGATGCTGGCGACTATAACAAGTATATCGTCAATTCAGGATTTACCCTCGGACTGATTCTGCAGTCCTACCAGCTCCATCAGGACAGATTCAATGCTCTCAATCTTCAAATTCCGGAATCCGACAATAAGATACCGGATATCCTGGATGAGATGATGTATAACCTGGAGTGGATGCTCACCATGCAGGATCCAACCGATGGAGGAGTGTATCATAAACTCACCACACCTAACTTTGAGGGGTTCGTGATGCCAGAAGACTGCAAGCAGCAACGCTATGTGGTACAGAAAACCACCACCGCTGCTCTCGACTTTGCTGCCACCATGGCACTGGCTGCCAGAATCTACCAAAGATTCCCTGAGTTCCAAAGCTTCTGCCTACAAGCCAGAAAAGCAGCAGAAAGAGCATACGCATGGGCAGTTAAATACCCCACGGTGTATTATGACCAGGATGGAAACAACAAGAAATTCTCGCCAGCCATCCAAACGGGTGGTTATGGTGACAACCACACCGAAGACGAGTTCTTCTGGGCAGCTACAGAACTATATCTCACGACTTCTGAAACATCCTACCTGGAACAGGCAAAACAGTTTGTTCCAGATGAATTCAGTATTCCTTCATGGGGTAACGTGGCAGGTCTGGGCATCTTCCAATGGGTAAACCAGGAACTCCTTGGCACACCTGATGCTTGCAAGCTCCCTATGAAAGAGATCAAAGAATCCCTTAAGAAAAAATGTGATGAGGATATCCAAGAGCTGGCTACCTCTTCATTCCACAGTATCTTCGGCAACAGCGCCCAAGACTTCCACTGGGGAAGCAACGCTGAAAGCTGCCTAGGAAGAGGCATTGCCCAAATGTACGAGTATGCCCTGACAAAGGACAGCAAGTATAGGCAAGCCGCCCTTTCCACCTTAGACTATTTCTTTGGGCGTAACGCCACAGGCTATTGCTACCTGACAGGCTTCGGCACCCAGAGAGTCATGAATATCCACCATCGTATCTCTGCTGCCGACAATGTCAAGGAACCAGTACCAGGTCTGGTGGCTGGAGGAGCCAACAAGGGACAGGAAGATGCCGAATTCATACCAGCCTATACTTCCAACATACCAGATGAATCCTACCAAGACCATGTTGGCAGCTATGCCTCAAACGAGATTGCCATCAACTGGAACGCCTATCTGATGTCCCTGCTTGGATGGATAAACTAACAGCACATTGGAGATTATCCGTATAAAGACCAAAAGAGGGTGTGTCATGGACTAGGCATCCGTCAAATACCTCAATGGACGTGACAGCCTTAT
>DAVZJH010000149.1:0-1866 GCA_052272885.1 Anaerovibrio sp.
AGGGAGTGATAACTTCTTTAACTTCAATCAATTCCCTCACTTGCAAAACTTGAATTAATAAAATTAAAAGGTATGATAACTTTACGGAAATTGTAAGAAATATAGAACTAAAAATATCACTTTCTCTTTTCACAATAATATATAAGAAAATGCGTTAGATAAATATGGAGAAAAAGAAAAATGCAGACGAGATGGATTCTGGAAAGAATAGCTATTCTCATATACTGAAATATACCGGATTGTTTGGAGGTGTGCAGGGACTCAATATTCTTGTTGGCGTAGTAAGAAATAAATTTACAGCCATGTTCCTTGGACCTTCAGGCATGGGATTGCTGGCTCTATTTAATTCTACATCCAATTTCCTTACTTCTGCCACCAATCTCGGCATTCCTACGAGCGGTGTGAGGGTGGTTTCAGAGGCTGATGCCCGGAATGGGGTAGACCAGGCGGTTTCGCAAGTCCGTACGCTCAGTCTGCTTTCCGCCCTTTTGGGTGGTTTTATCTGTGCCACCCTGGGTCCGCTGTTTAACCTTTTCACCTTTTCCTGGGGTAATCATACCTGGCATTATGTATTGCTGGCTCCTACAATTTTCTTTACGATATTGGCAGGTGGCGAGACGGCAATCCTCAAGGGATTGGGCAAGCTGAAGTCATTGGCAGCGCAAGCGTTCCTGCTAGCTCTTGTGTCTTTGCTCATTTCGGTGCCTATTTATGGACTCTTTGGAGAAAGCGGCATTCTTGCAGTGCTCTTTCTCCTGGCTTTTTTTCAATGGCTTCTCGCTTTCGGGTTTTTGCGCAAGGAGTTGCCGTTCCGGTTGTGTTTTTCCAAAATCCAGCTGTTCAAGGCATTTCCGATGCTAAGGCTTGGTCTTTCGTTTGTGCTGGCAGGAATGATGAGCAGCGGAGCTGAATTTCTGGTCAGAGCCTTTCTTAATCAGCAGGGCGATTTGGTAGAGGTAGGACTTTTCAATTCCGGCATTACGCTGGTGCTGGTGTACGGCGGTATGGTTTTCTCTGTGATGGAAACCGACTATTATCCTCGTCTTTCTGCGGTGAAGGGAAGTGAGGGCGGAAAGACGGAGGCAGAAAATCGTAATCTGATAGTCAGTAGACAGCTTGAAATGAATATTCTGCTGATGGGTCCTATCATTCTTGCCATCATTCTCTTTCTGCCGATAGCCATTCCGCTGCTGTATAACCGAGAGTTTCTCGGGGTATTGGGGATGACTCAGATTGCAGCGGCTGGCCTACTGTTTAAGGCGTTTTATATGCCCTTGGAGTATATTCCGTTGTCTAGGGGCGAGGCTCGTGTATTCCTGGTGCAGGAGAGCTGTTGCGTGATATTGCTCATTGTTTGCGAAATCATCGGTTATCTACTTCATGGGCTGGATGGTTTGGGGGCAGGTATTGTTGCTGCTTACGCCTTGGAGTCGTTGGGAGTTTTCATCTTTTGCAGAATCCATTATGCCTATCGCCTGAGTTGCTGGGCCGTGAGACATCTGCTGGTTCATTTGGTGAATCTGATATTGATGGGGGGTATAGCTTGTTTTTGGCAAGTAGATTCATGGGGCTATTGGTTGCTGGGTCTTTTCCTCTGTCTGACTTCCCTGTCGTATAGTTTCTCCAAAATCCATCATTCTCTGAAGAGGAAATAAAGGACAGGCAAGTCCTAGATTATCATGTTCCTAGCCGTACCTAGATCATCATGCGCCTAGCCATATATTAGGAACATATTAGGAACATTTGAGTAAGAGTATAAAAAAGGAGGGTGTGTCATTCTTAAAATGACACACCCTCAACATTTATTTTTTTTGTTATCTCAAAGAAATTACTTCTTGTTGATAGCGAGGTCGATAGCTACAGCGA
>DAVZJH010000150.1:0-1691 GCA_052272885.1 Anaerovibrio sp.
ATAACATATCCCCACGTTTTTCGCCATATACATGGAAATAAACGTGGGGATATTATATTGCTGCTTCACACATCGGTCTTAACGGTAGCATCCGGCTACCGACAAATCACTCCTAAGTGTGACCATTAATAATTCTATTTAAAACAATTAATATATCTGCTTACTGCTCAGCAACTCTCAGATGACGGATAAGCTCATTTAAGCTCTCTGCCTCACTGCTCATCTCCTGACTTGCAGCTGCACACTCCTGTGAAGAAGCTGAGTTAGTCTGAACTACATCGTTAATCTGCTCTACGCCATTATTAATCTGCTTGATAGCATCTGTCTGTGTCTCAAGTGTCTCTGCGATTCCATTAACCTCATCTGTGATAGTCTTGGAATTGCCGGCAACCTCCTCAAGCTGCGATGCTGTCTTGCCTGCAATAACCATTCCTTTTTCAACAGCCTTGACTGAAGACTCGATAAGAGCTGCTGACTCCTTAGCAGCATTTGCACTCTGCTCAGCAAGTACAGTAACCTGGTCTGCAACAACTGCAAAGCCTTTTCCTGCCTCTCCTGCTCTGGCTGCCTCGATAGAAGCATTGAGTGCAAGAAGGTTTGTCTGGGATGCAATCTCATTGATTGTTGCGATGATTTTACCGATTTCCTGAGATGCCTCATTGATTTCATTCATGGATGTAACCATCTCGTGCATCTGTCCGTTGCTATCCATAATCTCAGTTCCAAGTCCGTCAACCTTCTGGCTGATTTCCTTTGCATGCTCTGCATTTTCAGCTACCTGATCCGCTACAGAAGCAAGTGTGGCTGTAAGCTCCTCAACAACAGCAGCCTGATCTGTTGCGCCCTGTGCCAGGTCACTTGAGCTGGCAGCTACCTGCTCAGCGCCGTTTGAAACCTCATTAGCGGCTCTCTGGATACCACTGACTGTATCTGACATGCTCTCCTCGAAGGCAACGATTGATTCCTTAATTCCTACAAAATCACCCTTCCAGTCAACCTGTGGCTTAAAGCTGAAATTACCATCTGCAAACTGTCTCATTGTCTGGTCGATATCATCAATATATGAGCCAAGTGTCCTAATAGACTTTCTAAGGTCATGTGCCAGCTTGCCAATCTCATCATCTGAATGATACTCCAGATTGCTGTGAAGATTTCCATTCACAAGCTCTCCTGCCACTACCTCAATCTGCTGTAACGGCTCAAGGACAGAATCAATAACCTGATTACTGATTTTTTTGGCAATCATTGTGGCTACAATTCCAACTATTATTACATTAGCAAGTCCTATAATCAGGAAAAACGTAGCAACTGTTCCTGACTCGGCACCAAAGATATTAGCCTTTGCACCAAAATAAACCAGTAAAATTGCTACAATTGATATAGCTCCTGATACAAGTAGCATATCCAATACTTTCTTATAGCCATATTTCAGTCTCTGCTGAAGTGGCATTTCCATTATTTTGCTTTTAGATTCCTCACCCATATGTAATTCTCCCTTTCTTATTTAGGCTTCGTTCTATACAGTAAGATTATTATATCATTACCATAGTACTATTTCAATGATAATTTGACAATATTCGTCATTTTTGACATATCGCCTAATTTTAGAAACTATTTATAGTCAAATACACCAATCACCCGCTTATTACACCTCGAAATCCATACATGCCCTATTTGCAGTAAATGGTCTC
>DAVZJH010000151.1:0-1639 GCA_052272885.1 Anaerovibrio sp.
CTAATAACACACCTTGATCCTTCAGGCTAGCAACAAGAAGGGGTGTGGAATTAGTATATTTAATTTATATATTTCAGTGGCAGGCGAAACCTTGTCACTGAATATATCATAGTAAATTTGACAGCTTATCTAAATAGATTTGCTATCAACCAACTACTCTAGCTATGCTCTTACTGGAGCAGGGACAGTACGTTGGAGCTGGACTGATTAGCCTGTGCCAACATGGACTGTGCAGCCTGCAGCAGAACATTGTTCTTAGTGTAGTTGGTCATTTCCTTAGCCATATCAGCATCACGAATGGTGGACTCAGAAGCCTGTACATTTTCAGATGCAGTGGTCAAGTTGCTGGAGGTGTACTCCAGACGAGACTCAACGGAACCAATGGTGGTCTGCTGATCAAGAGCCTTCTGAATTGCGTTATCCAGAACATTGATAGCCGCATTAGCCTTACCCTGAGTAGAAATATTCAGAGTAGTACCATCTGCACCCTTCAAGCCCAAAGCCTCAGCACGCATATCGGTAAGACCAACCTTAATGGACTGGTTAGCAGAGGCACCAACCTGCAGGCTGATAGCATTATCCTGAGACTCATTCTGAGCACGAACAGTCTCGGAGAAGGCATCCAAAGCTGCATTGGCAGACTTCTTTACATTACCCTTGGAGTCAGTAATGCTGATATTCAGACCAGAAATCTGACCACCAATACCTTCCTTGTTGGCAGTAATACTGATACCCTTATCACCAGAAGCAGTATCTACCTTATCGCCTGCAGCATCAATACCTACAGTAGAACTGGAAACTACAGCAGTATGAGCAGCATCTGATTTATCCTTATCTGCCTTAAAGTTATCGTATGCAGTAACTAGTTCTGTAGCTGCTTTTAAATCATCAGCAGCGGCTGTGCCACCAGCAGCTGCTTCATTACCTGTAAATTTTGCAAAATTTGCATCTGATTTCAAGGTTTTAGAAAATTCCATTTTTTCAGCAACAGTAATATCGGTCTTAAAGTCATCTCCTGCATCGTTAAGATATTTCTTTAATGCAGATACATCGATCTGATTACCAGCAGCAGCCTTACCATTAAAGGTATTAATAGCAGTAACGGCGGCCTTTGCTGCTTTCGTATTAAATGCCTTTGCAGTTCCATCAAGACCAGTAGTTGCAAAAACGGCATCTAAATCATCTGCTTTTACAGAACCGTCCAAAATTTTGGCAGTTACAGCATCGCCATATGCATCTTTATCTGCAGTCTCAATTGCCTTTTTTGCCTCCGCATCATTATTCCCCATGGAAGCTGCAACACTCTTGTTCATAGCATCCGCAAAAATCTTGCTGCCATCATCAATTGCTTCAGCCTTAGTGAAAATATCCTGCAACTTAGCATCCTTAGCATCAAAGGTGGTGCTATAGGTCTTACCAGCCTGTACATAGGAAACAGTAACCTTATCTGTATCAACAATCTCTAAGCTATCGCCACTGCGAGCCTTCAAGGTAGTAAGCAAATCACTAGCCTTAGTATCAGTAGAAAGGCTCTGGTTAGTCAATACAGTATAGGTAGCATTACCCTTGCTGTTCTTGGAACCGTCAACCAGATACTTGCCGTTGAAGGTTACATTTGCGTTATCGTTAATCTGGTCGA
>DAVZJH010000152.1:0-1602 GCA_052272885.1 Anaerovibrio sp.
CTCTGACCTTCGGGTTATGAGCCCGACGAGCTACCTACTGCTCCATCCCGCGATGATAAATGGTGGGCAGGGATGGATTCGAACCATCGTAGCCTACGGCGACGGATTTACAGTCCGTTCCCTTTAACCACTCGGGCACCTACCCACATCATCTGTCAGCCATACAGTGTATAACCTGCTGACAGATATATACTATAGCAGTTTATCATCAAAGAGTCAAGCACTTTTTGAAAAATTATTAATTATTTTCCTCTGGCATTTTTTTACATAAAAATCCCTGCTGATTAGGGATATACCGTAAAGGGAGGAGGGTATATCCAAAATCAACAGGGAGTTTTTAACATTATTTAATTAGCTTTCCAATGGCTGGCCGCCTACATCCTGATTGTCCTTTTTAAGAATAGCAAAGGCATAAATGCTGGCAACCATAACAATGCCGGAAATTACCAGGAAGGTACTCTGATAGCCGATATCGTCATGCAAAGCCCCCAGTGGGGTGGAGAAGATAATCTGGCCTACCTGAGCCGCAATCTGGAAGCCTACCATATAAATGGTGGCAGACATACGGGTATCAAAGTGCAAGGTGAAATAGCGGAAAATGCCCAAAACAAACAAGGCAGTTTCTGGTGCATGGAGCAGCTTAACCAGAGCAATACCAAGAGGATTGCTTACCAAGCCACAGCCACCGATGCGAACAATCATAATCAGACAGCCCAGCAGAATTACTCTGCGGACACCGATTTTCTTCATAATTACTGGTACTACACCCATCATCAGGAACTCCAGGAATACCTGTACAGAGTTCAGAACACCATAAGCCTGCTGGCCTTCCTCTGGGGTAGCGAAGAACTGTGTAAAGAAGTGAGGGAACATCTGCTGGTCAAACACTGTGTAGAAGGTCCAGCTGATCATAATAAAAATAACCATTTTCCATACATCAAGAATCTTGAATACACCAATGATTTCAGCAAAGGAAGGAGACTTGTTCTCCTTGTTGCTTTCAGTTTTGCTTTCATACTTACTGCGAACAGCATCATTCTTTTCTGGATGAACAAAAACCAATATCAGCAACAATACCAAGGAAATAGCAGAGCCTGTCCAGAATACCAGATATGGATTGATAGTAAAGAGGAAACCTGCACACAGGGCGGATATAGCATATCCAAAGGAGCCCCATGCTCTAGCCTGACCATATTCAAAGCTATAGCGACGGCTTAATCTTTCAGTTACGGCTTCAAATACTGGGCAAGCAGCCAAGTAAGCCACAGACAGATAGACAGCACCCACCATAGCACCTACATAGAAATTGGCTTCCAGCATAGGCACATACACCCAGGTAAAGAACGGCGCCAGCAGCACCTGACAGCCTACCTGAAAATACAGTAGATACTTTTTCAGTCCCAGCTTATCCTGAATAGAGCCATAAACAAACATCAATACCAAAGCTACTGCAGAACCGAAAGAATAGATGGTTCCAATCTGAGAGCCGCTAAAGCCCTGAGCACTAGTTAACCAAATCTGAAAAAAGGACCACCAAATGCCCCAGCCGGCAAAGAATAAAAGAATTTCTGCTGAGCTTCCTCTATAAAAAGGATTAGCAAA
>DAVZJH010000153.1:0-1599 GCA_052272885.1 Anaerovibrio sp.
TAGACCACGGCCTATATGCAGTGCTCAGGGAACCAAGAATCCCCTGCCTTTAGGCGTGGGGAGTGTCAAACATCATACCATCTGTCCCAAGAAAGGAATGATTCATATGAAAGATACTACCAGTGCAAAGATTGATTATCTCATTGAGCGCTATCCTGCTCTCAGTGTATGCCGTCAGAGCCTTACTCAAGCTGTAGAGGCTATTATAGAAAGCTATCGTCAGGGTGGCAAGCTGATTGTCTGCGGCAACGGCGGCAGTGCCTCTGATTCTGAGCATATTGTAGGCGAGCTGATGAAGGGCTTTGTCAAAAAACGCCCTGTTACAGATGAATTATATGCAAAAATGCAGACTGTCTGTCCTAACGAGGCAGATTATCTCCGGGACAATCTCCAGATGCCTTTGCCTGCTATTTCTCTGATGAATGCTGTAGCTCTGAACAGTGCATTTGCCAATGATCAGGCTCCAGATCTGGCTATGGCTCAGCAGGTGCTGGGTTTGGCCCGCCCAGAGGATATTTTCATCGGCATTAGCACCTCTGGCAATTCTGCTAATGTAATCTATGCCACTCAGATGGCTAAAACCTTAGGCACCAAAACCATTGGTCTTATTGGCAACCGTCATTGCCGTATGCAGAACCTCTGCGATATAGTTATTGCTGCACCAGAGATGGAAACCTACAAAATTCAGGAGCTGCATCTGCCAATCTACCACATGCTTTGCATTGCCGTAGAAAATGAATTTTTTGATAAATAAACTAAAAATACCAATATTCTTCCAGCAAAAACAAGGGGACCACGGCACTTCATCCTGCCATAGTCCCCGATTTTTATTTTGCAGATTTTTTCTTTTTGTACTGCCAATACAATACCAGACAGATTACCACCAGAATAACAGCAAATGCCAAACTGATTTCGTGGCCTACCTCCATCATAACCTTCCAGCCTTCCCCCAGCATCATACCGATAGCCAGAATCAAAGCTGTCCAAGGCAGAGAGCCCAGGAAGGTATAGATAAAAAATTTCTTCATATCCACATGGGCAAAGCCAGCTGGCAGAGAAATGAAGGTGCGCACTACTGGCAGCATACGGCTAAAGAACACCGCCTTGATGCCGTATTTATCAAACCAGTTCTGAGCAATATCTACATGGGATTTTTTGACAAAGAAATATTTGCCGTATTTATCCACAAAGGGGCGTCCGCCATAATGGCCTACAGCATAAGCAAAAGCAGAGCCTAATATACCGCCAACCATACCGGCTACCATAGCCATAGTAAAGGTCATACGGCCAGCAAAAATCATATAACCGGCAAAGCCCAGAATCAGCTCGCTGGGAATAGGTATGCAGGCATTCTCCAAACCCATGAGAATGGCTACAGCATAATAGCCCCAGCTATCAATAAACTGCAAAAACACATCTGTAAATTGTGACATATTTCTTTCCTTTCTAGCATTAACCTCAAAAGCCTTACATCGATAGTTTTACATTAATTTTACAAAACTACTTGATACAAAAAAAGAGCCCCTATCATGGACTCTGAAAAAATTAATGGTGCCTCAGAGCGGAATCGAACCACTGACACGGGGATTTTCAGTCCCC
>DAVZJH010000154.1:0-1569 GCA_052272885.1 Anaerovibrio sp.
CACCCCTTCATGAACTCCTGTTCAATCACTTGGTCAACTCTATAAAATATTGAGAAATAAACATTAATATGTTTTTATTTCATAATAAGTGTAATGTTTTTTACATATATTGTCAAGAAAGAGATTCTTCCAGTGGAATATTGACATACATATCGTAATATTACAATATGTAAAATAAGAGGTGAATATTATGATAGAAAATAAGGATTTAAAAGAGTTGCAGGATATGGCAGAGATGCTAAAGGCATTGGCTCATCCAGTTAGATTGTGTATTGCCAGAGGCTTGTGGCGTAATGGCAGCTGTAACGTAACCCATATGCAAAACTGCTTGGAGGCGCCTCAGTCTACTGTATCTCAGCATGTTGGCAAGCTGCGTCAGGCAGGCATTATTGAAGGACAGCGAAAGGGTTTGGAGATTACCTATAGTATTAAGGATAAGCGAATAGAGAAGCTGCTGTCCTGTTTGTTTGCAACAGAGGAAAAACAGGAGGAGTAATATGGCGGTAAAACGAAAGGCGAGGATTCCTCAGGAAAAATGCGTATCCTGTGGCAGCTGTCTGGAGGTATGTCCTAGAGGTGCGATTTCTATTTTTCATGGCTGTTATGCTCAAGTAGATACATCTTTATGTGTAGGTTGTGGACTGTGCAGTAGGGAATGTCCTGCTGGTATTATTCAGGTGGAGGTGATTTCATGAAGCAGAAGCATTGGTATCATTACCTGTGGATTTGGTCCATTCTGTATTTTTCCTTGGGCTTTGTGAATATCCTTTTTGCCTGGTTGGGATTAATCAGCTTCTGCTTGCCTCTGCTCTTTGCGATTATTGGCGGTAACAAGCTGTTTTGCAATCGTTATTGTGATAGAGGACAGCTGCTGAGATTTTTGGGCAACCAGCTAGGTTTTTCTAAAAGACATGATATGCCTGCATGGATGTATGGCAAGGCTTTTCGCTATGGCTTTATGGTGTTCTTTTTTGCTATGTTTGGTAATATTATCTATACTACATGGCTGGTATCCAGTGGGGCGGCCTCCTTGCAGGAATTTGTGACATTGTTCTGGACCTTTCAGTTGCCTTGGCACTGGGCTTATAGTGGCAATGTAGCTCCGGCAACAGCTCAATTTGCCTTTGGGCTATATAGTCTGATGCTAACATCAGAGATTATGGCCTTGGCAGCTATGCTGTACTATCGCCCACGAGCTTGGTGTGCCTTCTGCCCAATGGGCACATTAACCCAGGGAATATGCCGGATAAAATGCAAATAGAGATTTGTAGAGCAAAAGTCGTTATGACCGCAGGCTGTATTTCGAGAATCTTTGATATACCGAACTATATTTACAACTCTAAGGAGATAGACAACTCGGCAAATCAGAATTTAGCACAATATTAAGTATCGTAATATTATCCACAAATAAATACAGGGTTATATTTGGTATAGATTATATCCCTTTTTTACCCAAAACGCCGTAAAGCCCCTTGCTATAGCTATGGGGATATAAGGCGTGTCCACCGAATTTGCGTAAGCAATTGAAAGTGGACAATAAATATATATCTGGCAATTATATAATAAGTT
>DAVZJH010000155.1:0-1511 GCA_052272885.1 Anaerovibrio sp.
TTCTTTGGAGAGGCATAGTAAGACCTATCTTTGATAGGCGAATGCCGCTTGTATCCAAGAATCCCCTGCCTTTAGGCATGGGGAGTATGTCAAATATTCCGGTATCTTTCAGCAGTGCTGTGAGCCTCGTAATCCCGGTCTACGCCAGTCATGCCAGTCATCTGTGTCTTACTGCCAGATGGTGGCTTAATATCCTGAATTGGCTCAGCCGCAATAGTCTCTGCCTTAATATCCTGTACTGGCTTTTCCTCTACATACCTATCTCTTACAGAGGTATTTGGCCGTGACTCCATTCTTGCCTGATTGCTTTTGTTCAATCTGCCCATAATGAACCGGCGAACGACAAAATTCAACAGGCAGATAATGGCAGCAATAATAACCAAATTCATTATCAAGCCCATAATATCTGCAAAAAGGCCTGTACCGCCAAAACCAAAGAGATGGCTTAGCATACTGCCCAGCAGCATACCACCAGCCAGCATACCCATAGTTCTCATGGCAGTGCCCCAGCCGGTGCTCTTCTGAGCATTAGCTGCTGCATTGCTTGCTACATTAGTATTAGACTTGGCTGCCGGAGCAGTTTCCTTATACTGATCAGCCTTCTTAGATGGTGCATACTCCTTGTTATTAGGCCCCTCCTTCTTGGCAGATGCCTCTGGCTTAGCTGCCTTGGGGGTTGATGTCTTCGGTGCAGAAACCTTTGGCACAGAAATCTTACCGCCGCCTTTGGCTGCATCTGCAGTACCTGCTCCTGCCGAAACTACAAAGGCTGCCGCCACCAGCAATACACCTATTTTCTTTAGCTTCATTTACTTATTCCTCTCTATATGACTTAATATCCTCAGGGAAAGCATAAATCTCTCCCAATGTGTCCAACTCACCAGACAAATATCTGTCAATATCGTCCACGTCAATATACAGCTTGCAGTCAATATCCAAATATCCCTGCTCCTTGGCACCGCTCAGCTTCACAATATCCATCAGCTTTTTCCGCAGCTCTTTGCATTCACTGCCCTTTGCATGTATATCCAATTTGATTTGTGGGACACCGTATTCACTAATTACTTCGTTTAAAGTCATTCTCCGTGACATATCTTCATCCTCATTTCTGTTAAATTAAACTTTTTGACTTTTACATTATACCATAAGACATAACAAATTGCAATTTATTCAAATGGACTGTTTATTGTTTTCATTGCTACATTAAAGGATTTTTTGTATAATATTGTCAGCGAATAGTAAAATAATATTATCAGAAAACGCCGTAAAACCCCTGTCTTTAAACATGGGAATATAAGGCGTGTCCACCTAATTTGCGTAAGCAATTGACGGTGGACAAAAATACTAATGATTTTTCTTGCTGTTCGATTGTATGTTTTTTGCAAATATGATAGAATATACATACAAACATAATTTCCAAAAAAGAGGTGAGAAAATGAAGTACGCAAAGGGTTTTAAGTTTAGAATCTATCCAAATGCAGAGCAACAAAAAATCATAAATCAGACATTAG
>DAVZJH010000156.1:0-1443 GCA_052272885.1 Anaerovibrio sp.
TTGCTTCTATGAAGGCAGAAGGACAGAATCTGATTATTAAAACCACGAAGCCGACTCCTGGTCTGCCTGGAGTTTTAGGTGATCCTTATTTTGTTATCATTGATACGAGCGTTAAGGATAGAGACATTTTGCGCAAGGGACCTATCTGCACAGGTCCATATATAGTGGAAGCTTTCAACCAGAATAAGGCTGTCATGAAGGCTAATCCTAATTACTGGGATGGCAAGGTACCCTATGATTCTGTGGAGATTCCTTCTGTTAATGATCCCAATACCAGGGCTATGGCGCTGCAAAAGGGAGAGCTAGATGTTGCTGTTAATATAGGTTATGGTGATATGCCGCTCTTTAGAGATAAAAAAGGTTATCATGTAAGTGAAATAGCGTCTATTCGTGATTGCTTGGCTAGAATGAATGTTAATGAGGGCAGGCCTTTAGCAGATCTGCGTGTAAGACAAGCTCTGTTATCTGCACTGGACCGCCCTACTTACTGCAAGACTTTGCTGCATAATACCTATGTTCCTGGTGGGCCTGCTATGCCGCCGACTTTGGATTTTGGTTATAATGAACTAAAAGATCCGAACACTTATAATGTTGAGCGTGCAAAACAGTTGCTTGCTGAGGCTGGTTGGAAAGATAGTGATGGAGATGGTTTTGTAGATAAGGATGGCAAAAATTTAGAGCTTGAGTATGTTATCTATACCAGCCGTGCCGAATTGCCTATTTTTGCAGAGGCAACTCAGGCTGATGCGAAGAAGGTTGGTATTAAAATCAATATTAATGCTGTAGACTATAATGTGCTTGATAGCATTGGTACAAGTGGCAAATATGATTTGCTTATTTCTAATATTTTGGCTGAGCAGGCTGGCTCACCCATAAACTTTATGAATATGTATTGGCGTACTAATGTGAATGGTTCCAATCCACAAAATGGCTCTGGCTATAGTAATGCTAAATATGATGCCTTGGGTGATCAATATATTAGTGAATTTGATGAAAGCAAGCGCCGCCAGTATATCATTGATATGCAAAAGATTTTGCTCGATGATGCGGCAACGATTATCTATGGACATCCGCAGACTAATATTGTAAGCTCTAGCAAGGTTGCTAATGTCAACATTCAGGCTTGCGATTACTATTGGCTCACGAAAGACTGGCAGCCTGCAAATTAATATGAAGTGCAGATTTTTAGGAAGCAACAGGCTATGTTCTCCATGTCGATTTTATGATAGTGAAAAGAACTGCACCAATTAAGCGCATTACTAAGGGTGAATATCTTGATGCAGATGCTTCCTGGCGATGGTATGCCTTTGTGTCGCGTGAGGACAAAGTGCATAAGGGGCAGAAGCTGGGCAAAATCCGCGATTTGTTTGGCAACGTGTTGCATGAGTATTATGCTAAATTAGACGGCGTAGTGCTCATGGTAGTGGCGACGCTGGCGATAAA
>DAVZJH010000157.1:0-1172 GCA_052272885.1 Anaerovibrio sp.
ATAATATATTTTTTTTGAATTCCTTTTCCATTCATAACAAATAAAAACAGGGCTGCCCAGAACTCTGCCGCAGCCCCATTCTCTCCTTCATTTATTCCTTGAAGAACTTTTCAGCACCAGCATTCATCTGGATTGGCATACCTTCCATAGCCCCCTCCTTGGTAATGAGCTTACCAACGGAATGAGCTGCCTTGATGCGGTCCAGATTGGTGAACAATGCCTTGGTAATGTCATAACCCATGGTATCATCAATCTTGTCGCTGCATACCAGCATAGCCATAACGGAAATAGCTGGTACATCCTCGTTGAAGCCTGCATAGGTACCTGCAGGAATTACTACCTTGGTATAGAAAGGATACTTGGCAATCAGAGCATCAGCCTTGTCTGCCTCGATAGGCAAAACACGGATTGGATTCTGAGAGGCAATATCCTGTACCGCAGCCGTTGGATAACCAGCAGTCAGGAAAGCTGCATCTACATTGCCATCCTTCAGAGCGCTGGCTGCCTCAGAGAAGGACAGGTACTGCTCATCAATATCATCATAGGTAATGCCATAGGCTTCCAAAATCTGACGAGCATTGGCCTCAACACCAGAGCCCTGAGCACCAATAGCTACCCGCTTGCCCTTCAAATCAGCCACACGCTTGATACCGTTGGCATCCAGAGTAATAATCTGACAGGTTTCTGGATAGAGAGTTGCAATGCCTCTAATGGAATCAATCTTCTTATCCTTGAACATCTCAAGGCCATTGGCTGCATAATAGGTAATATCGTTCTGCACAATAGCCAAATCAACAGAGCCATCATGAAGCATGTTGATATTAGCAACAGTAGCACCAGTACTCTGAGCACTGGCATTCATACCCTGAATATTGTTATTGAGAATTTCTGCCATAGCACCGCCAATTGGATAATAGGTACCAGCAGTGCCACCAGTAGCAATGTTTAAAAACTTCTTGGCTCCAGCATTATCACCGCCACAACCTGCAATCACAGAGATTACAACCACCAGCAGAACACTGAAGATGGATAATTTACTAAATAATTTCATTTTAGTTCCTCCTTGCCCAATACATTGTGATATTATTCGCTTTTCGTATATCACATATATCATTATAGCATATAAGTGAAATAATAAAAGCTGTTTTTATAAAAATACTGTATACATGATA
>DAVZJH010000158.1:0-1163 GCA_052272885.1 Anaerovibrio sp.
AATGTTAATGCGATTAAACTATATGGAAAATTGGCAGGTGATATTTTTGATAAAAGTCAAGGGATTGACCAAGGAATTTATTCGCAAGGGTCGGGATGGCAAAATGATCGCCAAGAAGGCTGTTGATGATTTGTCCTTTGAAATTGCCCAGGGAGAAATTTTTGGCTTGCTGGGGCCTAATGGTGCTGGTAAAACAACGACCATTAGAATGCTGACCATGCAGACAAGGAAAACAGCTGGGGAGATTAAATATAATGGTATATCCATAGAAAATAATGAGAAGGCCATTAAGGCTATGATTGGGGTAGTGCCTCAACATATAAATTTTGATATGGATTTGACAGTAGGGCAGAATATGGAGCTTCACGGCAGACTGCATCATATGAATAAGCAGCGGCGGCAGGAGAGAATACAGGAACTGCTTCATTATATTGAGCTGGAGGATACTGTGAATATGTCTCCAAGACAGCTGTCAGGGGGCATGAAAAGACGGCTTTTGATAGCCAGAGCCTTGATTCACAAACCACAGATTTTGTTTATGGATGAGCCTACAGTGGCCTTGGATCCCCAGGTTCGACATCGTATTTGGGATTTGATACGAGAAATGGCAGCTCAGGGCGTAACAGTGCTGTTGACCACCCATTATATTGAGGAAGCGGAAAATCTTTGCAATAGAGTAGCTATTATCAACAAAGGTAAGCTGGTGGATATAGATACACCAGCTTCATTCTGCCAGCAAATGGGACGCTATACTGTGGAATGGCAGACAGAGGAAGGGCGTCAGTTCAAATTTTTTGATACAAAGGAGGAGGCAGCTGGCTTTGCTGCTACATTGGACTCCTCTCATATTCGTCGTTCCAATCTGGAAGATGTATTTATAGAGTTAACTGGCCGAAGGGAGGGTCTATAATGCTTTGGCAGGATATATGGACTGTCTTTTGGCGGGATTGGGTTGTACTGCGTCGCAGACTAAAAAAATTTATTTTTAGCCGTATGGCGGCTCCTTTGCTATATATGGTAGCTTTTGGCTGGGGGCTTGGCCGTAGTATTCAGGTAACAGGTGGTTCCTATTTGGATTTTTTGGTACCAGGTATTTTGGCGCTAAATTCCATGAACATCAGCTTTAATAGTGTTACACCGGTGCATTCAGAAAGGATTTATCA
>DAVZJH010000159.1:0-1137 GCA_052272885.1 Anaerovibrio sp.
GAAAAGGGCAAGGCAAGCTCCTTTATTTTGAACGGCTGCTTCTTCGGCCCTGTAGTTGGTCCTGCTGTTGTAGTTTGGCTGATGACGACCTTTGGCTGGCACCATGTATTCCTGAGCTTTGGCGTCGTTGGTCTGCTGTTGGCTTGGGCTTGGCATAAATATGTTACTGATGATCCGAAGGATAGCCCCTATGTTAATGAGGCTGAGCTGGCGCACATCAACGAAGGTCGTGTTGAGGCAACCGGAGAAAAGCAGATTGCTCCCTGGGGCAAGCTGCTGCGTTCTACCCAATTTTGGGCATTGGGCATTCAGTTTTTGATTACCGACTATATTATGTACGTTTTCCTTGCCTGGCTGCCGATGTATCTCATGGAGGTGCATAAATTCTCTTTGGCGAAGATGGGCATCTGGGCTGCTGCTCCCTGGATTTCGCTGATGGCTGTAGTAACCCTTTGCGGTCACTATTCTGATAAGCTGCTGCGTAGCGGCATGTCTCAGAATATGGTCAAGACGGCAACCGGTGCAGCCGGTATCCTGCTTTGTGCAGCTGCTCTGTACGTTTCTACCCGTACTGCTGATCCGATGATGAACGTTTTCTGGCTGTCTGTATCCTTAGGCTCCCTTGGTCTGACGATGAGCGCTTCTTGGTCTAGCGTTATCAGCATGGGCGGTAAATTTGCAGGCTCCGTATCCGGCTGGATGAACTTCTGGGGCAACATCGGCGGCGTACTCGCTCCGACTGTTACTGCTTGGTTTGCAACTAACTATGGCTGGCAGGCTGCTTTGGCAGCAACTGCTGTAACCGGTATCTGCGGTGCAATTGCCTGGTTCTTTGTAAAGCCTGATAAAGCTATTGTTTAATTAACTATATAGCAGACATCTCAACGTGCTTCCTGTACGCTGGTGATGTCTGCTTTTTGTTTTGACGCTTTTCTGCTCTGGTGCTGGACAAATGACATGATATAATGTATAATACTAGAGAAGTTCATAACAGACAGTTCGTAACCATCCTGTCTCTAAATAAAACTACGGGCGATTACTGGCGCCAGCCGGTATTTTTTATCTATTTAGCCAGAAGATTCCTACCTCCTAGGTGGGAGATGAAAGGCTGTTAAATAACATCTGGGTGGGACATCA
>DAVZJH010000160.1:0-1132 GCA_052272885.1 Anaerovibrio sp.
AGCAATCTTGCTTTTCAAAATCTAGCTTCCATGTAAATTTACCTGCATATTTTCACAAATCCTAGGCAATACTACTCAAAAGAACATTCTAATAGTATTTTAATTTGCCTAATCGTTCTGCATATATTAATATAATAGTGTAAAGCCTGTGGAATAGAATCTTATGGAGGTTTTAGTATGTTGAACATGAAAAAGAATCTAGCCAAGCTTATAATAACCTGTATGACTGTAGGTATGCCTATAACTACTGCACTGCCCACCCAAGCAGATGCTAGCGTGTTAAGCTCTGTTATTATTGCAGGCATTCAGATGACTGCCCAGAATGAACAGCTAAAAGCTATGAACAATACTGAGGAAGGCCGTCAGGCTCTCTTTCAGTCTATGAAAGAACAGCAGGGTGTTAATACAGATCCTGTGTTGAACCAGCGGGTAGACCGGATTATGGCCAAGCTTTCCCAAGCCATTGCTCAGGTAGATCCATCAATTAATGATATGCCTTATAATTACTATATTAATCCAGATACCAGCTTTAATGCAGCCTGCTCTCTAGGACACAATATGACCATTAACACAGGTATTTTTTCTCTGTTGACCACTGATGACGAAATTGCCGTAGTGCTAGGCCATGAAATGGGCCACGGTCAGAAGAATCATGTACTAAAGGGCTATCAGAAAAGTATTCCTGTAGATTTGCTGGCTACAGCAGCGGCTGCTGGCGGTGGCTATGGTGCCGCTTTAGGTGCCGGTGTAGTGGCCAACTACATTGACAAGGTTCATATTTCCAAGCCTTTAGAGTGGGAAGCTGACAACCTGGCCTTTGAGTATATGACTCATACGGATTATAATATTGGTGCTACAGCTGCTGTATGGCAAAAGGTTATGGAGGAATATGGCTCTAACAAGGGAAATTTCGTAGGTGATATGTTTAGTCCATCTGACCATCCAACCCATGAACAGCGCCGAGATTCATACGCCGAAAAAATCTCCGAATACTCTAATGGGATTGTTACCGTAGCAGATGGCGTGGTTAAAATTCATGGTAAGGAGTTTGTAACCCCTGCTTCTATCAGTTCCATGAGCGGTGCTGAGCGTTCCTATTTTGTAGCCGGCAATCTGGCTCGTTATTACAACC
>DAVZJH010000161.1:0-1082 GCA_052272885.1 Anaerovibrio sp.
CCCAAAAACAAAATCGCCAGCGAAAAGGTCCACGTTACCTCCTTCAGCGAAAAGCCCATTGCCTGCATGATGGGCTTCGTGAGTACGCTCCACGCATATACACTGCCAATGCTGATATGAATACCGATGGCTGCCAGCACAATCAGCCACTTATTTTTTGTCTGCTGCATAATCATTACCTCTCTTTATAAGCTTTACCTGGTCACCCGGGTTTTTCTTTGCTCCTTATAAAGAAAAACGCCTGGGCAAGATTTGCCCAGACGGTCGGCTCTGCACTACGCTGCCTCCACGTGGTCAATTCCACTCATCCGTCAGGAAGCAGCCTGCATCAGGTTATGTGTCTATTATACACGATTACACGGATTTGTCAACATCTTGTTATTGCATATTTTCTTTTACACTATATCTTGTGTAGAATACAATTAAAAGACACTATAGTAATCATATGTAAATTCAAGCTCTAAAAAACCTATTAAGTCATAAGCGCAAAAAAAGAGGCCAGCCGCAGCTGACCTCTCCTATACTCATCAAAGTCTTACCTATTTATTTTTTTCTCAGGTTAATAGTTGTTGTGTGCTTGCAATGCGGACAGCAGCCCTTGTCGCCGGCATCACAGCCAATGCAGCCACCAGTTTTATGTGCCTTGATGACCTGCTTGGATGCCAGATAAACACAGCCAACAATAATCAGACCTATAATCCAGGTTGCCATAGAGAACACCTCTTTTATTTTGCATCAACGCTCAACACAGTCTCTTTATTATACTTTTTAGCCGGACGGAAGAGCAGATACAGGAAGCCAACAAGGAAGACAACAGCTACGCCAGTGCCGAAGCTGAAGGCCTCGCCGCCCACAAATACTCTGCCGAATTGGTAAACCATGAGGCAAATGCTGTAAGCATACAGGTTTTGGAAGAGAATGGTTGCCCAAGTCCATTTCTTGCTGTTCATTTCCTGGCTCATCGTAGAGATGGCTGCCAGGCACGGAGAATCGAGCAGGTTGAAGACCAGGAAGGTGAAGGCAGCTACAGCGTTCGGGAAGAAGGCCATAACAGCATTCCACAGGTCAGGCTCATCCTCAGC
>DAVZJH010000162.1:0-1081 GCA_052272885.1 Anaerovibrio sp.
AGTAATTTAACAGACACTGTCTGGCATTTTTGTGGCTGCGCATTTTATCCATAAACCAAATCCTGAATGGAAAACTTCAAGTCCTGCACCTTGCCCAGCAGCCAGATGGCAGCCATTGGCAGACCAAATGGGCTAATAAGGAATGCCATTACCAGCAGGATAATACCGTTTTGCAGGGAACAGGTCAGCAGGACCGCCACGCCCAGCAGGGCGATCACCATGCTGATAAGTCCCAGCACCAGACTGGAGATATAGACGATTCCCACACAAATCCAAACGAACAGGGTCAGCGCCAGAATCACCGGAGCCACTAAAATCTTCAACAACAGTTTCAACAAAAATGCCAATGCCCTCATTGTTATGCCTCCTCCCAAAATCACAGTTCCTGTTCCTGATTCCATTATCCCTGTCTCACAGCCAAAAGGCAAGGATACGGGAAAAAAGAAAAAGCGGAGGAAGGCGCGGCGAAAAGAACGCCGTTCCTCCCTCCGCAGATGGGGCAACTATTCCTGTTCCTGGGTCTTTAAAGCTCGGAACTTCGCTGTCAAAATTCTCACCGTCAATAGAATAGGAAAACTCTGCATTGGAGCTGCTCACCTTGTCGAGACCGGTGTCCACAGAGGCATTTATCTGCGGCTTCTGCTCGGTGCCGTCATAGGTGAGCGGGGCTGCGGACATGGTCATGGACTTGAAATCACGCGGCTTGATGACACCCCTCAATGATGAAGTCGGACTTACCACCTCATAATTATCCACTTTATTACCTGCTACGGTGATGACTGTCGCATCTAGATAGTGTTCTCCAACATCCGCACTCCGATATGCCCATTTAACCTGGTCAGGACGAATATCCTGGAGATCAGGTCTACCAGAATCATCCCAAAGTTCAACGAACACATCCTGACCCTCTGTAATATTCGTAGTACCATCGTAAATTTTATCTAGCTGACCTCCCCTCATATATGCTTTTAATTTGCACTTTTCGATTGTAAACGTAGCTGTTTTCAAGGTATTATCATAATTTCCCCTTCCCAACAGATAAGCGGTATACGTTCCAGCGTCCTTTAATTTTGTTCCTTCA
>DAVZJH010000163.1:0-1020 GCA_052272885.1 Anaerovibrio sp.
CTGGTACCTTTACCCATCTGGATGCAACCACAGTATTGTCTCGTCAGATTGCGGAGCTGGGTATCTATCCAGCAGTAGATCCATTGGATTCTACTTCCCGTATTCTGGATCCTAATGTTATTGGTACAGAGCATTATGAGGTAGCCCGTGGCGTACAGGCTGTATTGCAGAAGTACAAGGAGCTGCAGGATATTATTGCTATTCTGGGTATGGAGGAGCTGTCCGATGAGGATAAGCTGACTGTTGCTCGTGCCCGTAAGATTCAGCGTTTCCTGTCTCAGCCATTTGCTGTAGCCGAGGTATTTACCGGTACTCCTGGTAAGTATGTAGAGCTCAGGGATACCATCCGTGGCTTCAAGGAAATTCTGGAGGGTAAATATGATGACCTGCCAGAGGCTGCCTTCTACATGGTAGGCGGTATCGAAGAGGTTGTGGCAAAGGCGGAGCAGCTGAAGAAGGAGGGTTAATCAATGGCTACTATTAAGCTAGAGATTGTATCTCCTGACAAGGTTGTTTATACAGCCGATATAAATATGCTGATTGTTCGTTCCACAGCCGGTGAGTTGGGTATTCTGCCTAAGCATGCTCCTATGGTAACAGGCTTGCTGCCTCATGCCATGCGGGTGAAGATTGATGGCACAGAATCCCTGATTGCTGTGGCTGGTGGCTTTATGGAGGTTCAGCCGGAGAAGATTACGGTGCTGGCTTCTGCAGCAGAGCTGCCTGTGGAGATTGATGTTCTTCGTGCCCAGAAGGCATATGATAGAGCAAAGGAGCGTCTGGAGGCCTTCAAGAGTGGTCGTCAGACAGATCCACCTATTGACAACAAGCGTGCCGAGATTGCCTTGCAGCGTGCTATGGCCCGCCTCAAGACCTGCGGCAAATCAATCGAATAATATGCTATATGTTAAAACAACCGTTGGCTTTTACAAGCCAGCGGTTGTTTTTTACTTTATAGGAAAGTTCTAGGTTCTTTATCACTATAAAGAATCTAGAATAATAAAATATGACACAGTAAAC
>DAVZJH010000164.1:0-1018 GCA_052272885.1 Anaerovibrio sp.
ATATGTATTGATAGGAGGTCATCATTATGGAGATGAAATCAGTAGCTGTTCTGGGAGCAGGGGCAGTTGGTTCCTATATAATTCAAGGTTTAGCAGAGAAACCGGGTATAGCTCTAGGCGTTGTGGCTACAGGAGAGCGGGCTCAGCGCCTTGGGCAGGGCTGCAAGATAAATAATGAAATTTACCATCCTCAGGTGTGGAGTCCCAAGGAGGCTCATAATGTGGATCTTCTGGTAGTAGCACTGAAATATGGTGCCCTAGCCGGGGCGTTAGAGGATATTAAGACTATTGCGGGGGAAAATACCACAGTTATAAGCCTGATGAACGGTGTGGACAGCGAGGATACAATAGCTTCTGTTATTGGGCCGGAAAAGATGCTTTATTCTCTTATCAAAATAGCTTCCCACAAGGAACAGGATGAATACGTATTTGATGTAGAATCTACAATCGGCATTATTTTAGGAGAGCTGCAGGCTCCCTTTGATAGTATTAGAGTAAAGGCGATAGAAAAGCTCTTTGCTGAGACAAATATTCATTATCGAGTAACAGAGCATATACGTGAGGAAATTTGGAGCAAATTCTGTCTCAATGTTACCAATAATTTACCCCAGGCAATATTAGGGGCAGGGGTAGGCTGTTATCGTGATAGTCAACATATGAAGTTTATTAGCAAAGCCCTGCGCCGTGAGCTGGAAGCCATTGCCGCAGCCAAGGGAATTGATATTTCTTTGGCTGAAAGAGTCGTTACCAAGGGCTGTCCAGTACCACCGTCAGCCAGATACTCCACCTTGCAGGATTTGGATGCTGGTAGGCATACGGAAATTGATATGTTCTCAGGAGCGTTGATAAATATGGGGCAGGAGCTGGGGATACCTACTCCTTTCAATGAATACACCTATCATATGATTAAAGCTCTGGAGGAGAAAAATGACGGCTTATTTGATTATACTAGCCCAAATCAGCAAATAACCTGTGCCAAATAAAATTTGGTCAGGAAATTTTGCTTGTATATTAGATG
>DAVZJH010000165.1:0-1011 GCA_052272885.1 Anaerovibrio sp.
AATACAATTGAAGTTACCGTTGGAAAGGGTTGGTATCGAAGCCCACTACCAGGCTGGGGTAGTCCATATCAAAACGAGCTGCGTGCTCGCCCATGTGGACTAGCTGCACAGATTACGCTTACTTTTAAGGATGGCAGCAGCCAAATTTTGTCTACCAATGAGAGTTGGAAGGTTTGTGATGGTCCGGTGCGTTTCTCTGAAATTTATGATGGTGAACTCTATGATGCGACAAAGCTGACTCATTTTGATCAGTCTGCTATTGTATTTGATGGACCGACTGATACTTTGATTCCTCAGCAGGGCGAGGAAGTTCACGAGCAGGAACGCCTTGCTGTGAAAAACAGTTTTATTACACCAAAAGGGGAACTCGTGCTTGATTTTGGTCAGAACCTGACCGGATATGTGGAGTTGTGTGTGAATGCAAATGCTGGCGATTGCGTAGATCTTTCCTTTGCTGAGGTAATGGATAAGGAAGGCAATTTCTACACGGAAAATTATCGTGAAGCAAAGGCACAATATCATTATATCTGTAAGGATGGCGCACAGACTTGGCACCCAGAGCTTACTTTCTATGGCTTTCGTTATATCCGTATCAATGCGTTTCCAGGTGGCATAAAAGCCGTAAAACCAGAAAACTTTACCGCGATTGCCGTTCATTCCGATATGAAGCGAACTGGATTTTTAAGCAGCTCGAATCCATTATTAAATCAGCTGTTTTCTAACATTATCTGGGGACAAAAGGGCAATTTCTTAGATGTCCCGACTGACTGCCCACAGCGTGATGAGCGTCTTGGCTGGACTGGTGATGCGCAAGTTTTTGTACGCACAGCCTGCTTAAATTATGATGCTGAAAAATTCTTCACAAAATGGCTGGCTGATCTGGCATCTGATCAGCACGATGATGGCTATGTTGGCCACGTTATCCCAGATCTTTTACAAAATCCGCAAGCCAGCAGCGCATGGGGTGATGCTGCTGCCATATGCCCATGGCAGGTTTATCTGGCATTTGGC